>CANPPM010000249.1 GCA_947575935.1 uncultured Butyricicoccus sp.
TCGAAGATCCCGTCAAAGTCAACCTCGCCCTCGCCCATTGCGGTATGCTGATGGATTGTCACATCCGCACGGCCATGCGCATTCAGCCAGGGCGGATTCAGGATGTAACGGCAGTCCTTTGTCTGGTTCCAAGTATCTGCAAAAAGTACATGGGTCAGCTCATCGCCCGCATACTTCAGCATATGGCGCACATCGCCTTTCCCCTGGTCGTAGAAGAAACCATGGGAGGCAGAGTAAACATACCCTAGGTTTTTGGAGCGGAAGGATTTGACGATGTCACAGGTTTCGTCGTTCAGTTCACAGAAATCGTACGGATGGGACTGGATTTCAACGCGCAGGCCTTCGCGTTCAATGATTGGCAGCAGTTCTTCCATTGAACGGAAGAACATGCCGTTGCAGATTTCCTGCTGGTTCGGATCCCCGGAAAATTCGGTGTTGATGACCGGTACGCCCATGTTGACTGCAATTTCAATGATGCGCTTCCAGTTGGCAACAGCGTGCTGGCGCTGCTCCTCGGTCGGGCCGGACCAACGGTATACCACAATAAAGGAGGAAATCTCGAGACCAGTTTCCTTCAGTGCCTGGCGGTACTCCGCCTCAGCTTCCTGGGAAAACAGCGGGTGCTTATAGAATGGGTTAATGCGCGGGTGCGGGGACTGTTCGATATACTTGTAACCCCAGTCGGCTACCTGATGCACCATGTCGTTGATAGACATCTGCTTGGCCAATACGTCAACGTCAAATGCAATTTTCATGTGGGTTCCCTCCGTTTGAATTTTTTATTTTTCAGGGGAGTATTTCTCCTGTTTGTTGTTTTGATTATAACATGGTTTCCACAATCCTCCAATAAGACTTTCTGCGGAAAAGCTGCGAAATCCTGCTCTTTCTCCTTGCACCGTCCGGGTGCGTGTGCTATGATGGATACAAAGCCGGAAAAGGAGGGTCAGTCCGATGGAAATCTCGGAGGCAGGGGTGCTGAAAACCTCGCAGAGATATTTTTTCACACCGTCTGCACTGGCGGACGAGTTGTTTTATTATCCGACTCGGGTAGGGCATTATTTTTGTGATCACCGCTATACGTTTAGCAATTATGCGGAGACTGCACAGCTGGCCAGTCACCGGCTCAATTTTATGCTGATTGCAATACGGCAGGGGGCCATGCACTTCATGTTGGCGGGTGAACGGGCGATTGCCGTTAGCGGGCACGCTGTGCTTTTCGACTGCCGCCAGCCGCATGAATATTCGGCAGGGGACGGGACGGAATTTTATTGGCTGTTGTTTAACGGATTGAATACCGAGGCCTTTTGCAGACGTATTTTGCAGAGCAAGGGGGGACGGCATGTGTTCGCTCCGACAGATTTTGCTGCAGTTGTACGCGGGATTGACCGGCTGGCTGATTCCTGTGCGGCGGGGGAGCGGATGACGGAGTCGGCGTGTTCTCAGCTGATCCATCGGTTGCTGTGTGAGCTGCTGCTCGGCGGGGAAGGGGCGTCCCGACGGGAAGAAGGTGTTATTACTGAGGCCATTCGCTATATGCATCGTAATTTGCACCAGGGGATGACCGTGCAGGCGGTGGCCGAGGCGGTGCGGCTCAGCCCGTCTCATTTCTCCCGGTTGTTCAAGGGACAGACTGGTTATTCGCCCTATGAATATATTTTGCTGCGGCGAATTGATGAGGCCAAGCATCTGTTAGCCTCGACCCGGCTGTCAGTCAAAGAAGTGGCATATCAGGTCGGCTACAACAGTGAAGAGAATTTTATTCATTCGTTTCAGAAAAAGGTAGGGGTATCGCCGGGAGCCTTTCGGGAATATCCGATTTAGAACCTGTTTTGTCTTTGGAGAAATACTGGCAGGCAAGATTTTTGTCAGCTAAAGAATTTTTTGGCCGGAGTTTGTTGTAGATTGTAAGATGATTCGGCGCCTGATAGAATCATTGGCCGGCATTTGGACAGACGGCATATTCCGGCAGAAAGTGTAGCGCCATGAGGGCCAGGCGTTGTCCGCGTGGAGGATGTCTGGACGTGTTTGACTGAAAAAGTTCACAAATTTTCGGTTGTCTGCGCTCCTTGGCCGTAGTACAATAGTAGAAGAAAATTGTTGTGCAGGATGGGGAAAAGGAGACGTGTTGTTTTGAAGCTGTTGGGGTTTTATGCAAGCGATAAAAGACAGGAGAGCGTGCCGAGAAGGCGAAGAAGAAGGAATTGGCGTCCGTTTCTGGTGCTTGCAGTGTTTCTGATCCTGTTAGCGATCCTGATTTGGGCAGTCGCCTCGATTGTACATTGGTG
Organism: uncultured Butyricicoccus sp.; assembly: GCA_947575935.1. Classification (GTDB taxonomy): domain Bacteria; phylum Bacillota; class Clostridia; order Oscillospirales; family Butyricicoccaceae; genus QXXE01. Next base: position 2,286 of record CANPPM010000249.1, read on the forward strand.
GAATTCCCGGGTGACTGAGCCGGTTGAGCTGGAATATGTCGGTGACATCCCGATTTACGAGGAATATATGCCAGAGGACAGCCCGGGTAGGCCGGGGGAAAAGCGATTTGTCGAATGGATTGTCATTCACGAGACGGATAATTTTAATCCGGGTGCGGACGCCGCAGCGCATGCAGCCTTTCTTTCAGGGCTGGGGGCTGAGGATGATCCCCGCTCTTGGCATTATACGGTGGATGATCATCAGATTTATCATCATCTGCCCGATGACGAGGCGGCTTATCATGCTTCTGACAAGTTGAATCCGCATGGTGGGAATTTAAATGGTATCGGTATTGAGATGTGCGTCAATGAGGGCGGTGATTATGAAAAGACGCTTGAAAATACAGTCCAGCTAACGGCAAAACTGATGATGGAATATGATTTGAAGATTCGGGATGTGCAGACGCACCAGCATTTTTCATCTTGGGATAAGGTCTGTCCTGCCAAACTGTTAGAGGATGACAGATGGGATGAATTTTTGGATCGGGTGGAAAAGGCGCGTGAAGCGGCCATTGAGGCAGAGCGTGAGGCCAGGCGTCGTGCACAGGAGCGTGAGGACAGTATCCTGCCTGGATTTTTGTATGATCTGCTACATAAGGAGGACGATGAATCGCATGGGGAGCCGGAAAATTGATGTGCAGCTGTTGGGGGCGTTGCATTTCGCGGGATGTTTTCCCAATGTCCCTTACGACTTGAAACGTGTTCGGGTATTGGACCGGTTTGCCGCGCCAGGTCCGAGCTGGGGTGGGAACGGCGCGCAAGTGCGGAATTGGCTGGAAACCGAGCCCGGCGCCTTTGCGCTGATTGGCGAGATGCCCAGCCTACATACTTTGTTGTTTCTTCCCCAGTTCTGTTCGTTGTCAAAGATTCAGGATTTTTCCTTTTTGAAGCGCTGTCGGAAACTGAAAAAGCTTGACCTGAGCTATACCAATTTTACCGACTGCGCTCTGCTGGCTGGGTTGCCTGCACTACGATGGGTCAGACTGCCGCACCGAGACCAGCTTGTAAACCGGGAGGCGCTGGATGGGCTGAAGGCAGCGGTCGAGTTCAGCGATCATCTGTGGCAGGATGTGTGCAGAGAATTGCAGCCGGCCGTTTTAAAAGAGCCGCAGCCGGTTTCGGTTGGTCGCGAACGGATTTGCAGGTTGGCGAAGAAACTGCGTGAGTTAACCGGCATATCTGCATATCGGCTGTTTCTTGACAAGGATACAGAGCCCGGCCTTTTTGACAGCAAGTTCGGCGGGTTGCCGTATTGGACATCTGCGCAAATTTATCCGGTAGATCAGGACAACCGGCCTATGCAGCTGTTGGCGCAGCTTGATTTGGAGGCGCTTGGTGTTGGAAACCCGCTTCCGCAGAGGGGGATGCTGCAGTTTTTTATCGCGCAGAATGAGATGTTCGGCTGTGATTTTGCAGATGGCAGTACAACAGATGGTTTGGTGCGGCAGAAAGCGTATCGCGTTGTATATCATGCGACCGTAGATCGGACGGTCACACCTGATCAGGTGCGCGCTATGGGGGCGGTGGAAAACAACAGGGACTGTACCCCGCTGCAGCGAGTGTGTTCAGTCCATGCTGCGCCGTGTACTTGCTATGTCAATGATCGTGTATGCGGCTTGGAGCAGGTATTTTCTACCGCTGTCAAAAATGCATGGGGAGAGGATACCGGCGGGCAGCCGTCGTTTGTCTATTTGGAGGAGGACGATTACTGTGAACTGTTTGAAAGTCTTGGCGATTTGTCTGACGGCTCCCTGAACGGCGGACATTGGATGCTGGGTTATCCGAACTTTACCCAAGAGGATCCGCGGGATCCGGATGGTCCGTATGATACCCTGCTGTTGCAGATCGATTCCAGCTATGACGAATCAGCGCGGGAATATGACATTCTTTGGGGGGATTGCGGTGTCGGCAATTTTTTCATTAATCGCAGCAGGTTAGAACAGCTCGATTTTAGCGATGTTTTGTATACCTGGGATTGCTGTTGAGTGCGGTTTGGCTGAAAATCTTCAGGATTGGAAAGCGGATGACCGGATGAAA
>CANPPM010000250.1 GCA_947575935.1 uncultured Butyricicoccus sp.
GTCCGCTTAACATTTATGAGGTGCATCTTGGTTCCTGGCGCAGGCCGGACGGGCAGGGGTGGTACACCTACCGGGAGCTTGCAGGCCGCCTGATTGCCTATGTGAAAGCGCATGGATTTACCCATATCGAGCTGCTGCCGCTTGCAGAGCACCCATCGGATGAGTCCTGGGGCTATCAGGTGACCGGTTTTTTCTGTCCGACGCCGCGCTATGGCACGGCTGAGGATCTGCAATACTTTGTCAATGCGTGCCATCAGAATGGGGTTGGCGTCCTGTTTGATTTTGTGCCGGTGCATTTTGCGCCGGATGACTACGCACTGTATGAATTTGATGGTACGCATGTCTATGAATACCCCTTTGAAGATGTGGGACATAGCGAATGGGGTTCATGCAATTTTAATTTTTCACGGCCGGAGGTGCGATCTTTTTTGCAGTCGGCTGCGCACTATTGGTTGGAGGTTTATCACTTTGACGGGCTGCGTATGGACGCCATTCGGAATGCCATTTACTGGCAGGGAAACGAAAGCCGGGGGATCAATCAGGAAGGCGTTGCGTTCTTGCGCGGCCTGAACGATGGGCTTAAGGCGCGGTTCCCTTCGGCGCTGTTGATCGCGGAGGATTCTTCCGCTTATCTGAAGGTTACCGCGCCCATTCGGTATGACGGCCTAGGTTTTGATTTGAAATGGAACCTCGGCTGGATGCATGACACGTTGGAGTTTTTTCAGCTGCCGCCCGGGCAGCGCAGCGCCCATTATGGAAAGCTGTGCTGGCCGATGAGCTATTTCTATAACGATCTCTTTTTGCTTCCTCTGTCGCACGATGAGGTTGTGCATGGCAAGGCGGCTATCCTTCAGCGAATGTGGGGGGCGTACGATCAAAAATTTCCGCAGGCGCGTACCCTTTATACGCTGATGTTCACCCAGCCTGGCAAAAAGCTGAATTTTATGGGCAACGAATTTGGGCAGCTGCGCGAATGGGATGAAAAACGGGAACAGGACTGGGAGCTGCTGCAATATCCGCTGCACGACAGCTTTCTGGAATGGTTTTCGGCGCTTTCGCGGCTGTATTTTATCCATCCTGCGCTGCATTCGGACGAGTATCATGCAGGCGCGTTCCGCTGGGTTGAAAACAGCGCCCCGGCAGCGTGCGTATATGCCTATGAGCGCGGCCTGAGCGGCGAGCGGCTGCTTGTGGTGCTGAATTTGTCACAGGAGTACCACCGGGGGTACCGGTTGGGGTTTGACCGGCCTGCATTGCTGGTCGAGGCGCTGAATTCGGATTGGCAGTGCTACGGCGGCGGTACGGAGGAAGTGCCGCGCACATTGTGTACGCATACAGTTCCTCAACGGGAAATGCCGTATTCATTCATCATGGATCTCGCGCCCTTTGGGAGTGTGATTTACCTTGTGAAGGAGGATCATGCACGATGATACAGGTCTTGTTTGTAACCGCTGAGTGCGCGCCGTTTATTAAGGCGGGTGGACTTGGCGACGTTGCGGCCTCGCTGCCCGCTGCCCTGCGGGATTGTAAAGTGCGCGTGCTGCTGCCCTATTATTCCTGCTTGGAGGATCAGGGGGTGGAGATGCAGTTTTTGGCCTCTTTTTACGTAGATTTTGAAGGGGGCGGTCGCAGGGTACGGATGTTCCATACGAAATGGAACGGGGTAGAGCATTATTTCTTACAGGCGCCGGATTATTTTACCTGCAAAAAGCCTTATGATGGTGACTGGGGTGTGGAAACCCGCCGGTTTGCCTTTTTTGCCTGTGCGCTGATGGCCACTTTGCCTGCACTGGGTTATCAGCCTGATATTATCCATTTGAATGATTGGCACACGGGCCCAATCGCGGCGATGATCTATTACCGGAGAAAGAGCCACTCGTTTTATCAGAATATCCGGACAGTGTTTACCATTCATAATCTGCGGTACCAGGGTGTCTGCGATCGCAGTTATATGCAGTACTGCACGCGTTTGCCGGATGAGGTATTCGATCATGGCGGTATGTCATGGCATGGCTGGACCGCCAATCCGATGCGGTGCGGCATCTATTATGCCGACCGGGTTACGACGGTCAGTGAACGTTACGCGGAGGAGATCCAACAGCCGGAATTTGGCGAGGGGTTGTGTGACCTGCTGCGGGAACGGCGCGAAGCGGTCAGCGGTATTATCAATGGGCTGGATTACAGCGTGTTCAGTCCGGAACGAGACCAATATTTGTCGGTACATTTCAGCGCAAGCACTGTGCGGGACGGGAAGGCTCGATACAAAGAGCAGCTGCAGCGCGACTTTGGCCTGCGGGTTGATCCAAATGCCTTTTTGGCCGCCTCGATTTCACGGTTGACCGATCAGAAAGGGATCGACCTGATTGTGGCCGCCGCTGCGCGGCTGATCTCCCGCGGCGCTCAGATTATCATCACAGGAGACGGCGACGACGAACATACGCGGATGGTTAATGAGCTCGGGCAGCGATTCCCTGGCCAGATTGCGGCATATCCGGTATTTAATGAGCCATTTTCGCGCAGGCTTTATGCAGGGGCGGATGTGTTGCTTATGCCCTCCCGGTTTGAGCCATGCGGCCTGTCGCAGCTCATTGCTATGCGTTATGGCACAGTGCCGGTTGTCCGGTGGACGGGCGGGCTGCGTGATACGGTGACCCCCTATGCGGGGGAGGAGGGCTTAGGATTTGTCTTTGAGGACTATTCCGCTGAGGCCTTTGACGGCGCCTTTGCGGCTGCGGAGCGGCTGTATCATGAAAACCGTAGGGCTTGGGATGCGCTCGTACAGCGTGATATGTACGCGGATTTTTCGTGGGATGCTTCTGCAAAACGCTACCAGGCGCTGTATGAAAACCTGATTATTGGGACAGCATGGCCGCTGGACGATTGAGCGCGCCACGCAATTTGTGGGCGCTGTTGGCGCAGCGGTCCTGACGGTCTGCCGCCCCGCCGGTCAAAAGATCGGCGGGGCGGCTATTTGCTGGAATACAATAGAAAACGGACGATGCCTGATTGGCATCGTCCGTTTTCATTCCGGTTTGTTTTTGAGGTTGTGCTCAAAACTAAATTTCTACGGAACTTTCTCTCGTTACTGCGCATACCGCAATAGAGCGGACATGCGCAGAACGGAAAGAAAGGATGGAAAGGCTTTATTCAGCAGCAGGATTGTTCTCCGGGGTTCCCGCCGGGCTGTCAGGCGTTTCTGCCGGAGCCTCAGGGGTGGTGGCGGGAGCTTCCGGCGTCGGCGCTGCGGAGCCATCGGGAGCGTCCGGGGTTACCGTGCCTTCCGGAGCGGCGGGGGAGGTTCCCTCCGTCTGATCCTCGGACGGATTAGAGGGGGGCGTAGATGCGTCAGGCGCTGCCGGTGTATCTGTATCCGGAGTCTCCGGCGTATCTGTATCTGGATTTTCCGGTGTGTTTGTATCCGGGTTTTCTGGTGCATCTGTATCCGGATTTTCCGGTGTTACCGGAGTGTTTGTATCCGGATTTTCTGGTGTTGTATTGTCTCCCGGCGTGGAAGGACCTGGCTCCGGCTGCGGATCAGTCGTCGGAGGAGTCGTTGGCTCCGTTGACGCGCTTTCGATGGTGACCGTTACAACCGTCTTACCATCAACCTTGACCGTGACCTGATCACCAGCATTGACGTTGTCGAGCGTTACAGTCGAGCCGTTAACTTCAAGGGTAACGGAAACTTCGCTGCCGCCCGCTGCCTTTGCTGCATTGACAGCAGTGGTCAGCGCATCAAGGGTAACGGTACCGGAGAGGGAAGCAAGTGCTTCTTCTGCCTTTTCCGCATTGGTTTTTTCTGCTGCCTTGATGGTGACGGTAGCAGCCGCCTCATCGTTGACTTTAACCGTGACCCGATCACCAGCATTGACGTTGTCGAGCGTTACAGTCGAGCCGTTAACTTCAAGGGTAACGGAAACTTCGCTGCCGCCCGCTGCCTTTGCTGCATTGACAGCAGCGGCCAGCTCTTCGGTAGAGACTTCACCCGTGAGGGATTTGAGCGCTTCCTTCGCCTTTTCGGCAGGGGTCTGGGTAACAGTGGGGCTGCCGGCGCTGACCTTCAGCGTATAGGTCTTGCTGCCCTGCGTGGTGGTGACTTCCATCCGGATAGATTTGGTCAGGACCGAAACGTCTTCACCGGCGGCCGATTCAGCGGCAACAACCGTTCCGACAGAGCCTGCAGCCTTTGCCACGACCATGGAGAGATCCGCGGCAAGCAATCCGGCCGGCGTAATCTTAGCCTTCAGTGCCGCTGCAAGTGCTGTAGCGCTGCCGCATGTGGCGCCGTCCACCTTCAGAGTTGCCCCTGTGGGGAGCGAGCTCCAGATGCTTTGTGCAATGGTATCCAA
>CANPPM010000251.1 GCA_947575935.1 uncultured Butyricicoccus sp.
ACCACGACCCCCTTGGATTGTCAATACCCTTTTTGATTTTTTTTCGACTTTTTTTGACCGCTATTTCTGCGTCTTCTTTTCTTCGATTTCCTACGTGAATTCCGCTATCAAAATTGACGTCTATGCAAAGCCGGTTCTGCCCGTTCCATCGCCTCCAGTTTCCATCTATCCACTGTGCCCCAGACCGCCAGCCTCTCTGTGAACCATCACACAAAAAGTGAAATCCTATCAACTTCTCCCCGCCTTCCCCAAAGACCTCCCATCTCTTGTATTCCCATCGAAACCCTGATATTCTGTAAATCAGAAAACACAGCCGGCTGCAAACAGACACAAATGAAAAAGCGTAAGAAGCTGTACCAATCGCCTTAGCCCATATCTTCGCAGTCAAAATCGCTTCGCAGATCAAAAAAGCTTTAGCGGCTGCTACCGCTTCTTAAGAGAGTTTGAAAGGGTGAGAAACACGTTATGATGCAAAAAATCCAAAAGTTTGGCGGCGCAATGTTTACCCCTGTTCTATTGTTCGCCTTTGCGGGCATCGTGGTTGGCGTGGGAACGCTGTTCACGACCGAAGCAATCATGGGGGATCTGGCACGGCCCGACAGTCTCTTCTTCCAAGTATGGAACGTAATCTTGCAAGGCGGCTGGACCGTCTTCAATCAGCTACCGCTGCTGTTCGCGGTATCGCTGCCCATCGGCATGGCAAAAAAGCAAAATGCCCGCTGCTGCATGGAAGCGCTGGTACTCTACTTGACCTTCCACTACTTTCTCAGCACCATGCTGTCACAATGGGGACCGGCCTTTGGCGTAAACTTTTCTGCAGAGGTCGGCGGTACAAGCGGCCTTGCAATGATTGCAAATATTAAAACACTTGATATGGGCATGATGGGCGCGCTGCTGGTTTCCGGCATTGTGATCTACCTGCATAACCGTTTCTTTGACACCGAGCTCCCTGATTGGCTTGGCTCATTCAACGGTTCAACCTTTGTATTCATGGTAGGCTTTTTCGCAATGCTGCCAGTTGCATTGCTGTCCGCGCTGATCTGGCCCAAAGTCCAGATGGGTATGCTTGCATTCCAGGGCTTTGTCAAAAGCGCCGGCGCGGCCGGCGTCTGGGTCTTCATCCTTTTAGAGCGCCTTCTCATCCCCTTTGGCCTGCATCACATCTTGTATTCTCCCTTTTATTATGATAATGCAGTCGTCCCCGGCGGCCTGTACGCCTACTGGGCTACCCGCCTCCCCGAATTGGCGGCATCGACTGCATCACTCAAGTCCCTTGTCCCCGAAGCAGGCTTTACCGCAACCGGTTTCTCCAAGATTTTTGGCTGTCCCGGTATTGCCGCCGCATTCTACATGACCGCCAAGCCCGAAAAGAAAAAGCAGGCGTTGGCACTACTGCTTCCCATGACGCTGACCGCCATTCTCTGCGGCGTTACGGAGCCAATTGAATTCACCTTCCTATTCATAGCGCCCCCACTGTTTGTCGTGCACGCGCTGCTTGCCGCAACGCTGTCCACGGTGATGTATCTGGCCGGGATCGTCGGCATCCATTCGGGCGGCGCAATTGAAATGGCTTCCCTCAACTGGATCCCCCTCGGTGCAAGCCACTGGAAACAATACCTGCTGATGCTGGTGATTGGTTTGGTTTTCACTGTCATTTGGTTCTTTGTCTTCCGATTCTTAATCGTCAAATTTGATTTCAAGACCCCCGGCCGAGAAGTCGACGAAGGCATCAAATTTTATTCCAAGGCCGAATACCGGGAACGGCAGGCGGGCGCCAACAACGCTTCTACGGCGGGCGCTACCGGCCGGGACGAGCTTGCCGTCAAAATCCTTGCAGGACTCGGCGGCAAAGAAAACATCGTCGATATAACCAATTGTGCAACCCGCCTACGCGTCAATGTCCACGACGAAACCAAACTGCAGGATGACGCCTACTTTAAGTCGATCGGCGCCCACGGCGCAATGGTCAAGGGCAAGTCTATACAAGTGATCGTCGGCCTATCCGTACCCAAGGTCCGCGCAAAGGTCGAAGAGCTTCTTTAAATCAATGCCTTTTCCATCCTTATAAACGGGTGCGCGCTGCGGGGATTCTCCCCGCAGGGTGCGCGCGCTCTCTTAACCAATCCTCACCGCCCGTGCAGAAAGGAAGGCCGCCTATGCTCCCACAGACAACGCCGTCTCTGAAAGACGAAAAGCTGAACCGTTATTTCTACATTCTAAAACTTGTGCTGTTCTGCATGCCATTCCTGTGTATCGTCTATCTTGGCCTGGGCGCAGGCGCCGCAGCCGCGGCTCCTACCGCTATTCTAAACGCCAATCCGACCATGGCAGTCTCTTTTCTGGCCGCAATGCTTCAGCCTTTCGCGGCCTGGCTCGTCATCCTATCCGAAAGACGTCTTGCAGATGGACGCACAAACTGGGCAATCTTCAACCTGACCCTACTGCTCACAGCCGAAATCCTGCTGATGAACACGGCCGGCACAGTCGGTATGGCGCTGGTACTGTGGAAGACCACCCGTATCTATGGCTGCGGCATTCCCGCCGCCTTCCACAGCTGCAGTCCGCATGATTTTTTCCGAGAGGCGGGCGGCAATCTGCCGCTGCTGACGCTTGCCGGCCTTTGCCTGTTCGCGAGCCTGCGGCTGGGCATTGCATTCTAAAACTCCGGTTTCCCGTTTCCCAATCGCTTCCCGTGTCTGTTTGAAAATTATGAATCCGCCCAAACGCCAACCTTTTAACCAAACTTTGTCAAAGTTTCCCATAATACCTTTCCTAATTCCGGCGGCAAAGCGGCTTTCCCCGACGGCAAAATTTTTGTCCCCGTTTTAATCCCTGTCTTTCAAACGGCCATACGCCGCTCAGACACGGCGCGAATCCACAAAGGGACCTGCCATCTGTCCCCCTTTCCATCCGTTCATGATAAACCACATTATATATTAGGAGGCTATTTGATCATGGCTAAGAAAAAGTATGCAGTAACCGTCGCCGGCGGCGGCTCCACCTTCACCCCTGGCATCGCGCTGATGCTGCTGGAAGAAAACGACCGTTTTCCCATCCGCAGAATCACTTTTTATGACAATGACGCCGAACGCCAGGAAATTGTCGCCAAAGCGTGCGAAATCTACCTGAAGGAAAACGCACCCGATATCGAATTCAGCTACACCACCGACCCGGAAACCGCATTCACCGGCATCGACTTTGTGCTGGCACACATCCGCGTAGGCAAATACGCAATGCGCGAAAAGGATGAGAAAATTCCGCTCAAATACGGCGTCGTCGGTCAGGAAACCTGCGGCCCCGGCGGCATCGCCTATGGCATGCGCTCGATCGGCGGCGTCATTGAAATCCTGGATTATATGGAAAAATACAGTCCAAACGCCTGGATGCTGAATTACTCGAATCCGGCCGCTATTGTCGCCGAGGCAACCCGCCGCCTGCGCCCAAATTCTAAAATTTTGAATATCTGCGATATGCCGATTGATCTCGAGGAAAAGATGGCAAATATGGTCGGCCTGAAATCGCGCAAGGAAATGCAGGTAGGCTACTATGGCCTGAACCACTTCGGCTGGTGGCACAAAATCTATGACTCCGAAGGCCGCGACCTGATGCCCGCCATCAAGTCGCACATGAAAGCGAACGGCTTTGCCGACGCCCTCTCTGAAACCAATCAGCACGTCGATCAAAGCTGGATTGAAACTTTCCAGAAGGCGCGCGACGTATACGCAGTCGACCCTGACACCATCCCGAATACCTACCTGAAAGACTATCTGTTCCCAGACTATGTAGTCGAACACTCTAACCCCGCGCACACCCGTGCAAACGAGGTCATGGAAGGCCGTGAGAAACGCGTCTTCGGCGCCTGTCGCGATATCATCGCCAAAGGCGCCGCAAAGGACGGCGGCTTTGAGGCCGACGCACATGCAACCTATATTGTAGACCTGGCCTGTGCGATCGCCGAAAACACCCGCGAGCGTTTCCTGCTGATCGTCCCGAACGAGGGCGCGATCGAAAACTTTGACCGCACCGCAATGGTCGAAATCCCCTGCATTGTCGGCTGCAATGGCTATGAACGCATCTGTCAGGGTTCCATCCCGCAGTTTCAAAAAGGCCTAATGGAACAGCAGGTCAGCGTCGAAAAACTAGCGGTTGAGGCCTGGATCGAGGGCAGTTATCAAAAACTGTGGCAGGCGCTGACCCTGTCCAAGACCGTGCCTTCGGCACGCGTCGCCAAGCTGATTCTCGACGATCTGATTGAGGCCAACAAGGGATATTGGCCCGAGCTTAAATAGGCGCCGTTTGAAAAATGGAAATATGCACAATGGCGAGGAATTTTTTTCGCCA
>CANPPM010000252.1 GCA_947575935.1 uncultured Butyricicoccus sp.
AGGCCATTGTCCCCAGAACGCATCCCGCTGGGTACAGATTGCACGGGAAGAAACCGCACGTGTCTACGGCTGATTCCGCAGCCGCAAAACAGACGGTTATGGAAAGCAGCGCCGCTTGCGGCGCTGCCCCTAAAAAAACTTCGATCCGCCGGTATGGGGAAATCCCGACCGGCGGTTTTTTTGAGTTTCCGGCGCAGCTGGGACCGGTCGGTACGCTGTCTGCAAAAGAAATCGCACTGCGAGAACATTTATTTTTCAGATGGTCTGCTCCCGCGGCGGATGCACTATGGGCCTTCCGCACATCTCCCCAGCGCCTCCCTGCACAAACCAATCCGTACCCTAAAATCTATGCACGGGCGAAATACCGGACCACAACAGCATCCTTTGCCGGACAGAGCAAGTTTCCACAGCAATCCCAACGGCTTTTAACGATGCTTCCACAGAAAAAAGCGCTTTGCGACAACATTTGAACGGTTTTCCAGCAAGCCCTAAGGCGACGGCGGCTCGGGCTCCAACTGGCCCATAAATACTTCCGGATGTTCCATTACCACTTCAAAATAGGGTTTATCAAATTGGGCAAAGGTCGCCAGATAGATCACCATCATCCTTGGGCTGTCGATTCCAGAAACGGCTTTGCCGATGTACCGCTCTGCAAGGCCGTCCTGTACAAGCTTTTCCCAGCACCGGTTTGCACCGCGCGCCACGCTTCTAGCAACAGATTTCGGATCCGGCCTGCCCTGCAGGCGCTTGGATACGGCATGGCAGATATCCCCGCAGAGCTTCAGGTCGTCTTCAGCAATATGCTCCTGAAACATACGCTGCGCGGTGATGTCCACTGCATAAGCCAGCGGGAGAATGCTTCCGCGCACAGGGCCAAGAATAGAGCGAATCAGGCTGATCGAGTTCATGTAAAATCACCTTTCTTTGATAGTAAGTTAATTCCATGATATAACAGTTTCAGCGCGATTCCCCGTTCTTCTAACAAATTGGACAAAACAACCATTTATTAACGAAACAAGCATTTTCATCCATTTCATACAATGCAAGGGAGAACGCCGGTCATGCAAACGATTAGTGCCCGCGAAATCCCTTCCCCCGGTATTTTTTAAAGAAAAAAGCAGCTGCAAGACCTCTTTTTTTGAGACTGCAGCTGCTTTTTTTTGCATATTTTTTGCGGTTCCGGAAATTTTATCCTCGACAGGAAATACCATAAACCGCCATAATAGGAATATCTAAGCAAAACGAGGGGCTGGTAAAATGAAATTTACAACACAGGATGTTTATCAATACCTGGACGTCTGCAAGACACAGAAAAAACTAAGCTGTCACACGCTGAAAGCATACCGGATTGATTTGCGGCAGTTCCTGGAATTTTCAGCGGCTCGAAAGGGCGGCTTTGACCGGGAGACGATAAAAAGCTATGTTTCCGTACTGAATGAAACCTATCAGCCGCGCACGGTAAAGCGGAAGCTCGCATCCCTGCGAGCGCTCTCGACCTGGATGGAAGAGGAAGGGTTTTTTCTGGAGAACCCCTTTCAGGGGCTGCGCATCAAGCTCCGGAAGCCGATGCTGCTGCCCCGGACCATCCCGCTTCGCGTGATCGGGCATCTGCTGCAGGCGGCGCATGCGAGGCTAGATGCAGCGCCGGAGGACCGGGCCGCACTGTGCGAGGCCGCCGTCATAGAACTGTTATTCGCAACCGGCCTGCGCGTGTCCGAACTGTGCAGCCTAAAAACACGAGATTTTGACCTAACTGACGGCGTCCTATGTATTGTGGGCAAAGGCGCGAAGGAGCGTCGAATCCAGCTTGTGAACCGGGAGGTATTTGCGGTGCTCCGTCAGTATGCGCGGGTCTGCCGCCCCGAACAGAACGGAACATTTTTCCAGAACCGGTCCGGCGGGCCGCTGTCCGACCAGTCGGTCCGCCGGATCCTCCGTAAATACGCGCGGCGCATCGGAGAAGCGGCGCGCATTACCCCCCATATGTTCCGGCATTCACTGGCTACCATGCTGCTGGAAGCGGATGTCGATATCCGGTATATCCAGCAGCTCTTAGGGCATGCGTCCATCCTGACCACGCAGATTTACACCCATGTCGCCGGGGCAAAACAGCGGGATATCCTGACGAACAGTCACCCCCGCAACCAGCTTCACTGTACGCATCCAAAGCGCCCCGCAACCGCTGCAGCCCCTGAAAAAATGTCCAAAATTAACGGATAATACACTATTATCCCTTGTTTGTCAAGTCCAAACTCCACAAATTCCCGTATGTCCAATTATAGAAGCTGCACAAAAACGTCGCCTGACAGCCTACATAATTCCCCAAACAAGCGCGTGATTTGTCGAATAGAACGGATAATAGTGTATTATCCATGGTGTAAGGTGATCCTGCCCGCGTTCCGGCCCCTCCGCTTACGGAAGGACCGGAATACCGCCCAGAAGGGAGGGGACGCACATGCCAGCCAAACGCCGCCGCAGCAGCGCCGCGCAGCCGTCTCAATACACCGTTATCAAGGTTCGGCTGCACCCATCCCAGGAACAGACCGAGCTCCTGGAAAAGACCTTTGGCTGCTGCCGTTACCTCTGGAACCAGATGTTGGCGGATGTGCAGGAATTTTATGCAGCGACAGATATCCACTATATTCCTACGCCTGCCCGTTATAAACGGAGCGCTCCCTTCCTCGCGGAGGTAGACAGTCAGGCGTTATGTGCAGTTCATCAGAATCTGCGAAAGGCTTTTTTGGATTTTTTTCGTGCGCCGAACACCTTTGGTTATCCACAGTTTAAGACAAAAAAAGCGCAGAAGGACAGTTTTACGGTCTATTGCCGTCCCTATCGGACCGGTCCATCCATTGTACTGACGGCAGACGGGATCCGAATGCCGAAGCTCGGGCAAATCCCGGCGACGCTCCATCGGAAACCCTCGGAGGACTGGCAGCTGCGCTCTGTTACCGTCAGCAAGACCCGCTCCGGCAAATATTTCGGCGCGATTGTTTTTCAGCGCCCCACGGCCGTGCCGGTCCCGATTGTACCCACACAGGAAAGGACGCTGGGACTGAATCACGCATTTCGTCATTTTTATGTAGACAGCAATGGGATGTGCGCAGAAGCGCCGCAATGGCTGGAGGCATCCAGGAAGAAACTGGCCCGCATGCAGCAAAAGCTTTCCCGCATGCAGCGAGGTTCTAAAAACTATGCGGAGCAGGCGCAAAAAATCCGTCTTATGCACGAGCAGATTGCCAATCAGCGAAGGGACTTTATCCACAAAGAAAGCAGGCGGATCGCCAACGCTTGGGACGCCGTGTGTGTAAGGGATACCGATTTAATCAAGCTGTCGCAAACGGCCAAGGGCGTTAATGTCATGGACAGCGGCTTTGGGATGTTCCGGGAATGTCTGCGATATAAACTTGCACAGCAGGGCAAGCAATATATTGTGGTCGGCCGCTACGCCCCCACTGCGAAGACCTGCCATGCGTGCGGCGCCGTATACGAGGGGCTTTCAGACCGCGACCGGCAGTGGGCATGCCCACACTGCGGCGCGCAGCTCTGCCGCGAGGTGAACGCCGCGCAGAATATCCGGGACTGGGGTTTACAGCAATACTATCAGCAAAATTCGGAAACCGGCGCGTTCAGCGCTGTTTAATAAACCATTGATCAAGATGCCGGACGGGACACCGGTGAAGGCCCATGCGTACGGCCGGGGAGTGTTGATGAAACCGCCAAACCATTTTTTGGCGGCTCCGTCAGCACTGTCCGGAAAGATCGTCAGGTGGGAAAAAAGAGGACCGCTGCCGCAGCTGATGACGCGGCAGATGTCTGAAGCCCGTTTTCGCGGGCAGTCCACTCAACATAATGTTATTTTTTGTGTTGACCGTTACCGGCGGCCCGACTGGATAGGGCCGAATGATTTTAAGGAGATCCCCAATATGCTTCGAATTTCCATGAAAGCGGGCGATTATTTCACCGTCGGCAGCGATACGGTCGTTCAGTTCGACCGTCTGACCGGCGAGCGCGTCCATTTGACCATCAACGCGCCCCGTGAGGTCCCGATCCTGCGAGGCGAGGTGCTCGAGCGCAACGGCGGCCAGCGGCCCGCCTGCGTACTGGAACGGTCGCCGCGGTATGTGCGGCAGCTTCCATGGGATCACGCGAAAAAGCAAGCGCTGCTGGAGATCCGAGAGACCCTGGCGCGGATGGGCGACAGCCCGGAGACGCGCTGCCTGCAGGAAAAGCTGGACTGTATTTTTCCGCAGCGGCAGAACGGCAGCGAGCCGGGGAAACACTAGGCGCCGTTTGAAAAATGGAAATATGCACAATGGCGAGGAATTTTTTCGCCA
>CANPPM010000253.1 GCA_947575935.1 uncultured Butyricicoccus sp.
CGCCGCCAAATCCAGGCTGGTGACCCGCAGCTGCTTCATCCGAGTGCGCCCCACGTCGCCGCGGTACAGGCGGCACTCCATCGCAACCGCAAGCTCATCGGCGCGCCGAAAAGCAGAAATAAACAACGGTACCAGAATCGGAATCATCGCCTTGGCGCGCTGGATTAAACTGCCCGAATCAAAATCTGCGCCGCGCGCCTTTTGGGCCGCAATGATTTTTTCCGTCTCCTCGATCAGCGTCGGGATAAACCGCAATGCAATCGACATCATCATCGACAGCTCGTGCACCGGGGCATGCAGGCGCTTGAGCGGCGAAAGCAGACGCTCGAGGCCATCGGTCAGCTGGATGGGACTGGTGGTATAGGTCAGCATGGAGGTACCAATGATCAGCAGCATGATGCGCAGCACCATCTTAACCGCGACAAAGATCCCTTGCTTCGAAATATGCAGGAATCCATACTGCCAGAGATATTCGCCCGGGGTATAAAATAAATTTAACACGGCAGTGAATGAAATAATAAACAAAATCGGCCGCAGCCCCCTGACCACCATCCGGAACGGAATCCCTGAAATCCGGATGACCGCCAGCAGAAACCCGATCATCAGCGCATATGAAGCCACGCCATTCGACAGGAACAGCGCAACGATCAGCGCCAGTACCAGCACCAATTTGACCCGCGGATCCAGCCTGTGCACCAGGCTCCTGCCCGGGAAAAACTGGCCGATCGTGACATCTTTCAGCATACTGCGCCGCCCCCCTTCACACGCCGGAGCTCGGCCGCCGCCTGCTCCACCGTAAAGACCGATGGGCTCACCGGAACCCCACGGCGATGCAGCTCCATAAAGACTTTGGTGATCTCCGGCACGTCCAGCCCGGCCTCTACAATCTCCCCAGCCCTGGCAAAGACCGCCTCGGGCTTGTCCAGCAGCATCACCTGGGCCTGATTCATCACCAGCATTCGGTCCGCCATACGCGCCGTGTCCTCCATGGAATGGGACACAATCAGCACGGTCGCCCCCGTCTGGTCATGATAGCCCCGAATCTGCCCCAAAATCTCATTCCTGCCCGCAGGGTCCAGCCCGGCCGTCGGCTCGTCCAGCACCAGCACCTCGGGCCGCATGGCAATAACGCCCGCAATGGCCACACGGCGTTTCTGTCCGCCCGACAGCGCAAAGGGGGATTTTTCGGCCAGCTGCGCGTCCAGCCCGACAAATTCCATCGCTTCGGCGACCCGCTCGGCAATTTCCGCCTCGGACAGCCCCATATTCCGGGGCCCATAGGCGATGTCCTTCGCTATGGTCTCTTCAAACAGCTGATACTCCGGGTACTGGAAGACCAGCCCGACCCGAAACCGCACATCCCGCGCGCACTTCCCTTTTTCGTCCCAGATCGACCGCCCCGCCAGCAACACCTCGCCCGAATCCGGCTGCAGCAGGCCGTTAAAATGCTGGATCAGCGTCGATTTCCCCGAGCCCGTATGGCCGATCACACCCAAAATCTCCCCCTGCTCAATCGAAAGACTGACATGATCGAGCGCCGTCCGTTCAAACGGGGTACCTGCTCCATACACATGCGTCAAGTCCCGCACTTCTAAAATGGTTGACACGTTGCTCCTCCAATGTGAATCTGTGCGCGTATCAGCCCGCAAGGTACTGCTGCAGAATATCCGCGCATTCGCCGACCGACAGCGCGCCAAGCGAAAGGCCCGCCCCGCCGCGGTTCATCTCATACAGGATCTCGATGGTCTGCGGCACATCCAAGCTGGCAGCCTTCAGCTCATCAACCCGAGTAAAAATCTCACGCGGCGCGCCCTGCATCAGTACCCGGCCCTGATGCATGACGATCACCCGGCCGGCCTGTACCGCCTCATCCATATGATGCGTAATCAGTACGACCGTAATGCCAAAGCGTTCGTTCAGCCCGCGCACGACCTCCATGACCTCGCGCCGTCCGCGCGGATCCAGCATAGCGGTCGGCTCGTCCAGCACCACACAGCGCGGCATCATCGCAATCACACCCGCAATCGCGACGCGCTGCTTCTGCCCACCGGACAGCTTGTGCGGCGCATGTTCACGGAATTCGTACATCCCGACCGCCTTCAGCGCGTCATCTACCCTGCGCCGGATTTCCGCAGGCGGTACGCCCATATTTTCCAGCGCAAAGGCCACATCTTCCTCAACCACAGTCGCCACAATCTGATTATCCGGATTCTGGAACACCATTGCACAGGTTTTTCTCACTTCATAAACGTTCTTTTCCTCTTTCGTGTCCATGTGGTCGACCCAAACGGTCCCGCCCGTTGGCAGCCGTATGGCGTTAAAATGGCCGGCCAGCGTCGACTTTCCCGAACCATTGTGCCCGAGCACAGCGACAAACTCGCCGCGGCCGATTGCCAGCTCTACACCGTCCAGCGCGACGACCGGACGTCCCTCTTCATCCTGGTAGGCATACCGCAGATCCTCTGTTCTGATAATTTCTGACATTGCTAACCTCTCTTCATGCACCCGCGATAAAGCGCGCACTCGAACCACATGGCAAAATCAACCCGGTGGACTCGACCGGCAGCCCAAGCTCCTGCGCCTCGATCGTGCCGCGGTACTTTTTCCCGGCGGTAACCCCCAGCAAATACGCCATGACCGACGGCGCAAGCCCGGTCGAATAGCTCGAAATCAGCACAAACAGCGGCTTGTCGCTCAGCAGCTCACACGTACGCGCAACAAAAGCGGCCACGTCAGCCTCAATTTTCCAGGTTTCCCCCGAGGGGCCGCGTCCATAGCTCGGCGGATCCAGAATGATCGCATCATAGCGCCGCCCCCGGCGAAGCTCCCGTTCCACAAATTTTTTGCAGTCATCCACAATCCAGCGGACCGGACGATCCGCAAGCCCTGAGGCCGCCGCATTTTCCCTCGCCCAACCGGTCATCCCCCTGGACGCGTCAACATGGCATACGCTCGCCCCGGCCGCCGCAGCCGCCAGCGTCGCCCCTCCGGTATATGCAAACAAATTGAGTACGGAGACCGGACGCCCCGCCCCCCGGATGCTTTGCATAATAAAATCCCAGTTTGCCGCCTGCTCCGGAAACAATCCCGTATGCTTGAATGACATCGGCTTCAGCTGAAATGTCAGCTCCCGATACCCGATCTGCCACTGCGCGGGCAACTGCCGTATCTCCCATTTTCCGCCGCCGCTGGACGAACGGTGATAATGCGCATTTGCCGTACGCCAAACGTGCGCGTCAGCCGTACGCGGCCAAATCGCCTGTGGGTCAGGACGGATGAGAACCTGATCCCCCCAGCGCTCAAGCTTCTCCCCGCCGCCGCAGTCAAGCACCGCATAGCTGGTCCAATTTTCAGCAGCCCACATCATGATTTCCTTTCCTCCGTTTTTCATATCGGTTCTATTCTACCACTTCCACCCGTACTACGCAATAAAAAAGTACTGCACACTTCGCTAAAAATCCTTTCACGCATCCCGGGCGGCCCGCCCCTGTACAGGCCGCACAGAAAAAACGGGCGGCCCCAAACGCTTCCACGTCCGGGACCGCCCATTCCGCGCGTCTCGTCAAGCCGTATCCAAAAACAGTCTATCCCTGTACCGGTACCGATTCTTCCGCCCCCTGCGGCCGATGTACCGGTATTCCGCTCAGCAACGCCACGATTGTAGCGGCCGCCAACAGCGCGGGCAGCAAGTTCATACTGCCTCGAATCACCGCGAGCACCGCCGCGGACTGCAGCGCACTGCCCTGCGTATATCCGGCCGCCTTCAGCAGCACACCCAATCCCAAGGGTCCAACCGCGCCGCCCAGCTGACTGACAAAACTGGCAGCCGCATAAATCAGACCGTCACTGCGCGCGCCCGTCCTGCGCTGGGCATATTCCACCGTCCCCGGCAGCATACCGTACAACAACCCGGCTGCCATGCCACTGGCCAAACTGCCGGTCCAAAGTATGATCAGCACGACTGGCGTCCCCAACGAAATCGGGTTGACTGTGCACAGCAATACGCTGGCGGCTACCAACACCGCACAGCAGAACACGCAGGCAGACTCCCTGCACCGGAACAAACGATGCAGCAGCGCTACACCCAAAAGCGCCCCCAGTCCGCCCAACAAGCCGTGCCCCTGACTGAAAAACGCATACGAACGCGTATCCTGCAAAACATATGTAAAGTAATACCGCGCCACCACCATACGCCCCAAGCCCATAAAGCCAAGCGCGAAAAAACCCGGCAACAGGCGCAGCAGCGGGATGCTGCGCACCGTACTCTCCGTCCATTCCCATATACCGGCACGCGCCCCAGCAGGCACAGCCTCCCTGGTA
>CANPPM010000254.1 GCA_947575935.1 uncultured Butyricicoccus sp.
TGGGGACACTCCCCTTGTTCAGAGACGAAACAGATGCCCCCAATGGCCCAAACCCGCGGGCACGGACACGCCGGCAGCACAGTAGCGCGCCGCAAACCAGAGGGACGGCGCTTCTTTTATTATATCAGATTCGGTCGAAAAGAGGAATCCCATGAGTAAAATTACCCGCACCCGCCTGGCCCCAGGCGTGCGTTTAACCTGCATTACCACCAAACGTTTCAAGACCGCTGCCATGAGCGTGAGCCTGCTGCTGCCCCTCGGCGGGGACGATGCGGCAGCCCTGGCCGCGCTTCCCTATGTACTGCGGCGCGGCACGGCACAATACCCAGACCTGCACCGGCTGGGCGGCGCGCTTGACAGCCTGTACGGCATGCGCATCGAACCGGCGGTCCGCGCACGTGGGGAAGCCCTGGCCATCGGACTGGTGGCCGACGTCACCGACGAACCCTATGCCGGCGATGGCCTAACCGCGTGTGCAGCCGGCCTTCTGCTCTCCTTGCTGACCGCACCGCTGCTGGAAAACGGCACATTCTCCCCGGCCTATGTCCGCAGCGAAGCCGAAAACCTGGCCGACCGCATTGCGGCACGCAAAAACGATCTGCGCACCTGGGTGCTGCACCGCCTTTGGGAACTGATGTGCGACGGCGAAGCCTATGGCAAAAGCGAGCTTGGCACGGACGCGCAGACCCGCGCATTGACGCCGGAAGGACTCACGCACACTTGGCGGCAAGCATTGGCAAGTGCACCGGTAGAACTGTTTTATTGCGGCTCCCAGCCACCGGAAGCAGTCGCGGACGCCTTCCGCGCCGCGCTGCCGCGTCGGGAGCAGGATCATTTCCGCATGCCGGAAACACAGGTGTTTGCCTGCCCGCCCCACGGCCCTCAATCGTTTGAGGAAGCCCTTCCGGTTACCCAAGGCAAGCTGTGTATCGGCTTCCGCACCGGCATTACAGGCGCGGACCCGCGCTATCCCGCGCTGCTGCTGGCCAACGCCGTATTCGGCGGCACGACCAGCTCGCGTCTGTTCCGAAACGTACGTGAAAAACGGTCTCTGTGCTACTACGCAAACAGCCAATGCTTCCGCATGAAAGGCGTCCTGGCGGCTACCTCGGGCATTGACAACGAAAATGCCGGGGCCGCCCATGCTGAAATCCTGCATCAGCTGGATGATCTGCAGCATAACGGCGTGCAGCCCGACGAATTGGAGACCGCCCGGCGCTCGGTCCAGAACAGCCTGCGCGCAATGGCCGACAGCCCGATGTCGCTGGAGGCCTATTGGCTAGACCAGGCGATTGCAGGGCTGGACTACTCTCCCGAAGCCCTTGCCGGACAGGCCGCACGGGCTTCCGCGGACGAGGTCCAGCAGGCTGCGTGCTGTATCGTACCGGACACGACATATTTCTTGAAGGGGGCGAGCAAATGAGGCTGCATTTCGAACGTGTACGCGAAACCGTACACACCCGCACGCTGACAAACGGCCTGCGGATTTCCTATCTGGAAAAGCCAGGCTTTTCCAAGTGCTTTGCCATGCTGGCAACCGACTTTGGCTCATGTGATGCCCGCTTTACGGCAGAAGGACAAACCTGGCGGCTCCCCGCAGGCGTAGCCCACTTTCTGGAACACAAAATGTTTGAAGACGAGGACGGCAACGCCCTGCAGAAATTCGCTGCCACCGGCGCATCCCCCAATGCCTTCACCAGCCGCACCATGACCGCCTACCACTTCTCCTGCACCGAACGCTTTTGGGAAAATCTCGAAATTCTGTTGAAATTCGTTTTCACCCCCTATTTCACCGAAGAAAATATTGCAAAAGAGCGCGGTATCATCGCACAGGAAATCAGCATGCTGGACGATACCCCCAGCTGGCGCGCCTATGGCGGCCTGTACGAGGGGCTCTACCACGAACATCCTGTCCGCGTCTCCATCGCGGGTTCACGCGACTCGATTGCCGAAATCACTCCTGAACTGCTGTACACCTGCCATCGTACCTTTTACAGCCCGTCCAACATGGCGCTTGCCGTGTGCGGTACGGTTGATTTCGACGCGCTGTGCGAAACCGCCGAGCGCTTGACTCCCCGGCACGCATCCGCCCCGCCGCAGCGCGACTACGGCGCACGCGCGCCCGGCGTTTGCCGGGCAGAGGTGATCCGCCGCATGCAGGTTTCACAGCCGCAGGCGCTGCTGGGTTTCCGGGACACGCCAACAGCTGCCGGAGAAAGCCCGCTCCGCCGGCAACTGTTGGGGGATCTATGCTGCCGCCTGCTCAGCGGCCCGGCCTCCCCACTGTACGCGCATCTGTTCGAGGCGAGGCTGATCACCCAGAACTTTGATTCCGAATACACCCTCTTCCCCGAGGGCGCAGCGGCCATCTTCGGCGGCCGGACGCGCGACCCATACGCCCTGCGCACCGCGCTTGAAGACGGCGTGCGCTGCTGTGCCGGCTGTATAAACGAATCTGTCTTTGCACGTGCACGCCGCGCGCTGCACGGCGTCTGCCTGCGTGTATTTGACGACCCGGCCGCTTATGTCCGCCATGAATTGGCTGCACAGTTCCGTGGGGAACATTACGCCGCTTTTGCCGACCTGCTGGATGAACTAACCCCGGACGACGCGCGCGCCTGTTTTTTGCGTTGGACCGCCTCTTCGCAGTCGGTGGTCCTGCCGCTGGACGCATGACGGAAGGAGTGTTTTGATGAGCAATACCATTGCATTCCCCGCACTTGGGCTGGAATTTACGATCCATCGGGTTGCGTTTAGCCTGTTCGGACTGGAAATCTACTGGTACGGTATTATTATCGCCCTCGGCTTCCTATTAGCGGTGGTCTATGCAAACCGCCGGATCACCGAAATCGGCTTTACCAGCGACCTCCTGTTTGACTGCCTGTTATGGGCGATCCCTTCAGCCATTATCGGCGCGCGGCTGTACTATGTTGCATTCCGTTGGGACTATTACGGGGATCATCTAAACGAGCTTTTCAGCACCCGTTCGGGCGGCATGGCAATCTATGGCGGCGTCATCGGCGCGCTGCTGGCAGTGGGCCTATTCGGACGGAAACACCGGCTGAGCATCCCCGCCATGTTTGATCTTGCGGCGCTCGGGCTGCTGATTGGGCAGCTGGTCGGGCGCTGGGCAAACTTCATCAACGCCGAGGCCCACGGTGGAGAAACAGACTGCTTTCTCGGTATGTGTATTAACGGCGGCGCGCCGGTACACCCAACGTTCCTCTATGAATCACTATGGAACCTGGCCGGGTTCGGGCTGCTGCATCTGCTCTCCAAACAGGCGTACCGCTTCCGCGGCCAACTGTTTCTGTGCTATCTGATCTGGTACGGTACAGGGCGCTTCTGGATCGAAGGGCTCCGCACCGACAGCCTGTATTTGGGTGGGACCGGTATCCGCATCTCGCAGCTGCTTTCGGCAGCGGCGGCAGCGGCAGGCTGCCTTTTGCTGGCGCTCTGCCTCCGGCGGGATGTGAAGACGCTGGAACAGCTCTGGAATCCACACGCCAGCGCCAATACGATCCACTCAAACACCACAGATTCCAGTCACACCCAGTAAACTTTACTTTTGGAGGTACAGATATGAGTGCAATTATGATCAGCGGCAAAGAAATTTCCGCCAAGCTGCGCGGCCGGATCAACGAGGAGACACAGGAACTGATCCGCCAAGGCGTCACCCCCGGCCTTGCAGTCATCCTGGCCGGCAGCGATCCGGCCAGCACCATTTATGTCAACAATAAGGAAAAGGCATGCGCCGAATGCGGTTTCTACAGCGAAAAACACCTCCTGCCTGAAACCGCTACCCAGGACGAACTGCTTGCCCTGATAGAACGGCTGAATACCGACCCCAAAATCCACGGCATCCTCTGCCAGCTTCCTTTGCCCAGCCACATCAGTGAAGAGGCTGTCATCCGCACCATCCGTCCGGAAAAAGACGTAGACGCATTTCATCCGGTCAACGTGGGCAAAATCATGGTCGGCAATTACGATTTTTTGCCTTGTACTCCCGCAGGCGTAATGGCCATGCTGGACGAATGCGGCATTGACCCCAAGGGAAAGCACTGCGTAGTGGTCGGCCGTTCCAACATTGTCGGCAAACCGATGAGCATGCTATTGCTGCACCGGCATGGCACCGTAACCATCTGCCACAGCCGCACAAAAGATCTGGCGGATGTGTGCCGTTCGGCAGACATCCTGGTTGCAGCGGTCGGCAAGGCAGGCTTTATCACCGCCGATATGGTCAAGCAGGGCGCGGTCGTGATTGACGTAGGCATCAACCGCACGCCTGAAGGAAAGGTCGTCGGCGACGTCTGCACT
>CANPPM010000255.1 GCA_947575935.1 uncultured Butyricicoccus sp.
GCTTGCGCCAGTTCAGTGGCCTTGCGTCCGGCTGACTCTGCAGCCTGGCCCGTTTTACCAGCATAAATCTTAGCCTTCTCCAACAGCATCTGAATTTTTTCGTCCATCTTGGCAGCGCTCCCTTCAAAATGATGCGGTAATTATTATAGTGACTTGAATCCAAAAAATCAAGCAAAACTGCAAATTGTTTACAGAATGTTCTTTCCCATGACATGTGCTGTCATCTCACACGTACCCAATAAACTCGTGAATCAAGGAATCTTCCGGGATATGATGTACATAATCCAACGGTTCGAAGCAGCCATCCAAATGGGTCAGCGGCTCCAAGCCGGCCGCTGTCAACTCGTCTTTTAATTTGGAAAACGGGTGCTGAAGCATCTCTGCAATAATGAAGGTTTCATAAGGCATATAGGTATCCAATGTCAACGTAGCACGGCCACGATTTGGCAGAATATACAGCCGCTCCCCCCGCCGGACCGATTTCCACTGCGCAATTGTAGCAGCAACCTCGGTGTTTCGAAACAAACTGTCACGCACCGTGCGCCGCATAAACCGCAGCATATAAGGTTCTGCAACAACATTGCCTTCTACGATCAGCGAACTGTCAAAGGCCAGAAAAACACCGGTTGCCATATCCCCAAGACCATCATAAACGATATCACTTAATGCATGAATGCCCTCAATGATCACCATCTCCCCCGGATCCAACCGCAGCTTTTTTGCATCTGGGATGGATTTGCGCAGATGAAAATCAAACACAGGAATTGAAATCTCCTCCCCAGCCGCCAGCATACGCAAATGTTTGGTTAAGAGATCCAGATTCATACACAGCGGAGACTCCAAGTCATCTACTCCGTTTTCATCGTCAAAGGGAGTGTCATACTCACCGGCACTGCGGTAATAGTCATCCATTGAAATCGTCTCTGTCCGGATGCCGTGCCGCTTTTCCAATGCTTGGCGAAGCCGTGCCGTAGTCGTGGTTTTACCTGCCGAGGAAGGGCCGTTTACCAGTACGATCGGGCTGGTGCGCCGGCGCGCAGCAAGTTCCCGCGCCGTGCTATCCACCTGATTGCGATAATAGTCCTCACATAACTTAATGAATCCTTTCGGATCACTTCTTGCCGCGTCGTTCAGCTGCTTCAGCGTATAATCTGCCATTTCCTTATCTCCTTACTCCTGCAATAGCCTATGCCTGCTTTGTAGAATGCGCTCCTGTGCCTGTAAATATTCCGCCGGATACTTGGGATTCGTAAACCGTTCAATCTTCCCCGTCATACGGTTCACGCGCTTACTGATCCCGCCCGCACCCAAGGATACAATGGTTTGCAGTTCTTCCATCATAGAAATATTATAAAAATTTTCTGTGCCTGGTCTGCACCAACCTACATTTTCAAATCCCCCAGCCGAAAACTTCTGACGGTACAAATAATACGCGCCATAATCCCCCTGTGTCAATACACGCTGTGCATAGGACAGCATATGTCTGACCGTTTCCCGTCGTGCCAGATTCGCACGAAGATCCTGCCACGCAGCACCACGTTTGACAGCCAAGGTATGCACCGTTATATTTTCAGCGCCTAACCCAACTAATGTATCCATCGTATTCGCAAAACGCTCCGGCGTATCCCCCTCAAGCCCTGCAATCACATCCATATTAATCACCGAAAAACCAGCATTACGTGCCAAGTCATAGCTTTCCAATACCGACTTCGCAGTGTGAGGCCGGCCAGCAAGGCGCAAAACCTCATCGTTCATACTCTGTGGATTGACACTTACACGGGTAACGCCGTGTACGCGCAGTACAGCTAGCTTTTCCGCTGTAATGGTATCCGGCCGGCCAGCTTCAACGGTGTAATCAAAAAGCCTTGACAGATCAAACGCTCTTTCTAACTCCGTCAAAAGCCTGTCAAGTTGTTTGCTTGTCAGCGTCGTAGGCGTGCCGCCGCCAATGTAAAGGCTATCGACCGTCATCCCCTTTTTTCGCATCAACATACCAGTTTCTCTCGTTTCCCAGCAAAGCACGTCCAAATATGGCTCGATGAGAGCAGCATTTTTTTCGACTGCCGCAGAAATAAACGAACAATACGAGCATCGTGTTGGGCAGAATGGAATCCCCACGTATAACGAAACACTGTTGGAGCGAATCTTTCCTTCTGCCTTTCCGGCAGCTTCAGCGGCTGCCATTGTCAGTTCGGCACGTTCCGGCGAAACATAAAAATGTTCGCACAAATACTGTTCTGCTGTCTCTGATGACATCCCCCGTTTTATCAACCCACGGGCCAGCTTAGCTGGGCGAACCCCTGTCAGTGCCCCCCAGACCGGAAGCACCGGCAGCTCAGATATGACTGCGTCGTAAATCGACAGTTTAATCAGCTCATTTTCGAACCGTTTACGTGCAAGCAGATCCTCTCCTTCGCAAAATGTGCCGAACCGATGCCCCTCGAGACGCTTTTCAGACAAACGAAGCTCGGCCCTAGCAGTCAGGCGCCCCCCTTGTTCACTTAAGATACTGCTGCAAAAATCTCCACCATCGTCCACCCCCTCCATTATAGTGAATTCTGGCAATAAATGCAGCAGTATTTCCTCTACTGCATGCCGGTGCGAATGGCCCTGGATCTGATACTTCATAGGCCCATTGCCTGCCGGACATATGGATTACGGGCACGTTCTTCTGAAAGTGTGGTGATTGCATCATGTCCAGGCAACACCCGGTAATCGCCTGGCAGATCATGCAGCCGCTTGAGTGACTGCAACATCAGCGAGAAATCCCCGCCCTTTAGGTCACAGCGTCCGCATTCATGACGGAACATGGTGTCTCCCGTAAACAGCACATCCCCCACCCGGATACAGCATGAGCCGGGCGTGTGCCCAGGTGTATGCAAGTATTCAGCTGTCAGACTGCCAATCTGCAGTTTTGTTCCCTCTTCTGCAAGAATATCGACTGGTGTTTGAATATACCCATGCGCAAACGGACGAAATTCCCCCATCTCATCGTAGGAAAGCAACCGCTCATCCTCTTTATGGATAACCAGCTTTGCGCCAGTCTTTTCTGAAATCTCATGCACAGCAAGAATATGATCAAAGTGCCCGTGCGTCAACAGGATATATTGGATACGAGCACCGACGCGATCAATCTCCCGAAGGATCGCAGCCGCTTTATCACCTGGATCCACTACGGCGCCTTCCATTGTATTCTCATCATAAAAGACATAGCAGTTAGTCTGCACCATGCCCACATGAAGATGAATCAGTTTCATGTTTTTCCCCTCTCATTTCATTAGTATCCATTAAGATCGTGACTGGGCCATCGTTAAGCAGTTCGACCTGCATCTCTGCGCCAAATTCACCAGATGCTACCGGAAGCCCGCTTTCCCGGCAGCGCGCAAGAAATCTTTCATACAGAGGTATCGCCAGCGCAGGCCTTGCCGCACGCATAAAATTGGGCCGCTTGCCTTTTTTACAGTCTCCATAAAGCGTAAACTGAGAGATAACCAGCAGCTCCCCTCCAATATCAGCAGGCGATAGATTCATTTTATCATTTTCGTCAGTAAATACACGCAGTCCAATACATTTATCAGCAAGATACAAAGCATCCGCTTCCGTATCCCCCTCACAAACGCCAAGCAGGATCAAAAAGCCCTTACCAATCTCGCCGCGTAACGTCCCCCCAACTGTGACACGTGCAAATGAGACTCGCTGAATAACAGCCCGCATAGAACCTCCCCTTTCTCTGACATACACCCAACTGCAGCAATCCTCTAGGGCATGTTTAAAAATCGCCGGTATGTTGGATCGGAGCAGTTTTTTGCTGAACAATACGATTTTTCAGGAATCCTAACGAATTTTAAGAGAAACGAATGAAGTTTCAGCAAAAAATGACCTGAAACAATATTTTAATCATTTTCAAACTGCTTCTTGCTTAATGCGCATCTACCGTACGCGTCACATCAAGGATCCCCTTAATTCCTTTGATCCGATTGATGATATTATCTAACTGCGCCACTCCAGCTACATCCACCATCGCATTAATCATGCCAAAGCCATCGTTCAAATCACGGGCCGAGAGTTCGTGCACATTAACTTTGCTTGCCGCTAAAACAGCCGCTATATCACTCAGTACACCAATCCGGCTTCGAGTAGAAATCTGCAGGCCGGTCACAAAGCGATTCTTGCTCTCTGCCAACTCCTCATCCCACCAGGCATCAAGCCAGCGGTCTTCGCTGTCATGCTGACCGTTGATATAATTTACACAATCTTTTCGGTGGATTGAAACGCCATAACCGCGCGTCACAAAACCAACGATGTCATCCCC
>CANPPM010000256.1 GCA_947575935.1 uncultured Butyricicoccus sp.
AACGGTGTTGTAATTATAGACAGCTTCAGTCATGCGTGGAGCAATGAGGGCGGCGTTTTGGAAATCAAGGACAAAATTGCGGAACGTCCGGGCAAGAACAGCTATACCGCTTGGAATGAAGCAGGCCGGGAGCAGTCAAGCCTTGTCAACAGCATCCTGTCAGCAAATTGCCATATGATCATTACGATGCGTTCTAAGATGGAGTATATCATGCAGGAAAATGAACGCGGGAAAATGATGCCGGTCAAAGTTGGGCTTGCGCCTATCCAGCGGGACGATACGGAATACGAATTTGATACGGTCCTCAATATTGACCGGAACCATATAGCGGCTGCAAGCAAAGACACCACATTTTTAGATCGCTTCAATGGCCCGCTGACGGTTGAGCTTGGCCAGCAGCTGGCGGCATGGCTCGGAGAGGGCGAGGAGCCAGAACGCTGCGAGGTCTGCGGGAAAACCATTACGGCTACAAAGAACTACTCAGTTAAGCAAATTATAGAAAAGACACGGGAGCAGACCGGAAAGCAGATGTGCAAACCGTGTCATAATGAATGGTTTAAGAGGAACAACGATGCCGCAGCTACGTGATTATCAGGAGCAGTTAGTTACGGATGTGCGGACGGCTTACCGGGAGGGTTATAAACGTCCCTGCATTGTGCTTCCATGCGGCGGCGGGAAATCCTGCATTACAGCAGAAATCGCCCGCCGGACAACGGAAAAAGGGAACCGTGTATTGTTCCTGGTCCATAGGCGGGAGCTGGTGCAGCAGATACAGGATACATTTTACCATTGGGGTGTAGATTTGGAGCTCTGCCGGGTAATGATGGTGCAGACGGCGTGCCGCAGGATCGAACGCCTGCCGCCGCCGCGCCTGATCATTACAGATGAAAACCATCATTGCTTGGCGGCAAGCTACCGGAAAATTTATGAAGCATTTCCACAGGCGCAGTGTTTGGGCGTGACTGCGACACCGGTACGGCTGGGAGGCGGTGGCCTGGGCGATGTGAATGACAAGTTGGTAACAGGTGTGAGCGCAAAATGGCTGATAGAGCATCAATGCCTTTCATCTTATGATTATTATGCACCTGCGGTTGCAGACCTGTCCGGGCTGCATACCAAGCGCGGCGAGTTTATCACACAGGAAATTGTTGACGAATTGGACAAATCGAAAATCTATGGCGATGTAATTTGCTATTATAAAAAACTGGCAAATGACAGAAAGGCGGTTTGTTACTGTGCATCAGTAGAGCATTCCCGGCAGATGGCAGAACGGTTCACGGCTGCCGGGATACCCTCCGCGCATATTGACGGGAAAACAGATAAATTCCAGCGGGAACAGATGGTAAATGCATTCCGAAACGGTGATATTAAGATACTTTGTAATGTTGACCTTATCAGCGAAGGGTTTGACGTGCCGGACTGCTCTTGTGCAATCCTTCTGCGGCCCACGCAGTCGCTTACGCTGTACATACAACAGTCCATGCGCTGTATGCGGTATCAGCCCGGGAAGAAAGCAATTATTATTGATCATGTCGGGAATTATACACGGTTTGGAATGCCGGATGATGACCGAGAATGGTCATTAAAGCCGAAGAAGCAGAAGAAAAAAATGGTGCAGGATGAATTCAAGGTCAGGCAGTGTCCAGAGTGTTTTTTCACTTTCCCGTCTGCGCCGGAATGCCCCAAATGCGGATATGTATTCCCGAAACAGGAGCGTGCTGCATTGGAGGAAGCGCCGGGATTTGAGCTTTCCAAAATAGAAGGGTTCACATTAAATTATGAAACACCCGAAGACTGCGGCAGTTATAAGGAATTGCTTGAGTATGCGAAACGGCACAATTACAAACGCGGCTGGGCATGGTATCAGGCAAAATCGAGGGGGTTCATTGCATGACAGAACATGAACTGCAAAATCAGATCCGTGCGGCATTGTCGGAGTATGGCAAGGTATTCCGTACAAATGCCGGGGAGTTTTGGCAGGGCAAGCGGGTATGGTCAAGGGAACTTCAGGCACCGGTTATTTCCGATGCCCGAAAGGTGGAAGGGCTTCCGCATGGTTTTTCAGATTTGCTGTTCCTAGATTCACAGGGGGCGGCATTCATCGAGGTAAAAACCAAAACGGGCCAGGTATCTGACCAACAGAAAAAGTTCCTGGAGGTCATGCGGCAGGATGGCCATCGGGCAGGCGTAGCGCGTTCTGTTGAGGACGCTATAAAAATTATAAAGGGGAATTTGTGACATGGCTTTTACAGTGAATCATAAAGAGGCAGGCAGCGGAACTCTTATACCGGAAGGGGAATATGAGGTCATTATCAAAAATGCATTCTTAAGCAAGACCGCGAATGGAGCCGAGTGCATCAGCCTGCGTCTGACGGTTCGAAACGACTGCGGACAGAAATATGAAAACTACATGATTTTTGACAATTTGTACAAGCGCCACGAACCGACTCCGGCGGATATGGCGGTAGACGGTTACAGCGCCAAGCAGATCCAGACGCTTTCCAAGTCAGCAGGCCTGCCGGATGGCAAAAACTACAGCGGTATTGATGAGTGGGTGAAGGATCTGATCGGGAAGCTGCTTCGTGTGACGATCAAGCATGAGGACTATAACGGCAAGACAAACGCTCGGGTGCAGTGGAGAAATGAAACGAAACGTCCGAACTGTACGCACATTTGGAAAGACATCAATCCGGCAGCGGAAAAGATAGGTTTTATGGAAGAGGGCAATGAAGATGACGATGTTCCGTTCTGATTGTAAAATTAAGTGTAATCTGCGCCAGTTTTTATGGGAGCGAGAGCTTACAATCACCAAAGTTGCAAAAGAAACTGGCATATCACGCGCAACGCTTACAAGTTTGAAGCGTAATCATGCAAAGGGTATCCAATTTCAAACGCTTTGCACTTTGCTGCAATACTTAGACTGCACATTTGATGATATCTTTGAGGTAGTCAATAATGTTTGATAATATCCCCGCGGAACTGAAAGCACTGTCGCAGTGGGTTTGTTGGAAGGGCGAAACCGGAGACAATGGGAAACTGCGCAAGATACCGATAAACCCGCGCACCGGTGGCGGCGCGATGTCGAACAACCCTGATACCTGGTCAGATTTTGAGACTGCTGCCCAGGCTGCCGCGCAGTACGATGGGGTGGGCTTTATGTTCGCCCCGCCGTATTTCGGCGTGGACATTGATAATGTCAGCAGCGAGATCGAAGGATTCAAAGCCGGTGAGGACAACAACATTGTTTCAGAATTTGTCCACACACTGGGGTCGTATACGGAGTACTCCCAATCCGGGAATGGCATACACATCATTTGCCGGGGCACACTGCCGCCCTCCGGGCGCAGGAGAGGCAATGTTGAGATGTACCAGGACGGACGTTATTTTATCATGACCGGGAATAATGCTGCGGATTATACAGAGATCGTGGAGTGTACAGAGCAGATCAAGCCGCTGCATGAAAAATATATCGGCGGCGGGAGGGAGCCGACGACCGGCATCCGGATCACGCCGGTCAGCATGACGGACCGTGAGGTATTGGCTGCAGCATTTGCTTCCAAGCAGGGCGGTATCTTCCGCAGCCTGTATGACGGGCAGTTTGAAGCCTATTTTGGAAGCCATTCCGAAGCAGATATGTCGTTTTGCAATATGCTTGCATTCTGGAGCCGGTGCGATGAGGAAATGATGGACAGGATATTCCGGTCATCCGGCCTGATGCGTGAAAAATGGGACAGGCGGCAGTCGGGCAGCACTTATGGAAAGCTGACCATTGCAAAGGCTATTAAGGGCTGCCGTAGGGTTTACGAACCGAAACCGGAATATGGGATATCCATAGGCCGCGCAAAAGCCAAGCAAGAATATACGCTGGATGACATGGGGAATGCCGCACGGCTGACAGACGCCTTTTTGGAGCGGATACGATATAGTTATGTTGACAAATGCTGGTACTTTTACGATGAGCGCCGTTGGAAACGTGACGACAGCGGGGTCGTAGAACGATTGTCAGATGAAATCGTTGAGGAAATGAAACACGGGCTGAAGGATTATTTGAACCAGCCGGGGGATCAGGAGGATCTTGAAAAGCAATATATGAAGCATTTGAAATACAGCCGTTCCAATAAAGGGAAAAAGTCCATGATGGCAGAAACTATGCATCATGTGCCGATTACGCCAAGCCAATTTGACAGCCATAACCAGCTGCTGTGCACACCGAACGGGATCGTACATTTACGGACCGGAAAGCTCACGGCACATGACCCAGAGCTGTATCTTACCCGTATGACATTATGCGAGTATACCGA
>CANPPM010000257.1 GCA_947575935.1 uncultured Butyricicoccus sp.
CTGGCAGCTTTTAATCCTGGAGATCGGCATTGACGGGCTTAAGCTGGCGACGCTGTCCACGCCGTCTATGCTGACAACCTCGCTTTCACTGATTGCAGGTATCGTAGTTGGTGATTTTGCGGTGCAGTCTGGTTGGTTTTCTGCCGAATCCATGCTCTATATGGCATTGGTTGCGCTGGGCGGATACAATCAGCCCAGCTGGGAACTGGGGTATGCGATGAAATTTATGCGTTTAGGGCTGCTGGTTCTTACGGCAGTTTTCGGACTTTGGGGGCTTGCCGGCGGTTTGGCCGCTATTTTTATCATCTTGGTTTCCAACCGGACCTTTGATGGGAAATGTTATTTGTACCCATTGATTCCATTTCATTGGAAAGCGCTGAAAAAGAAGCTGTTTCGTCCGGGCATCCGCAGACAGTGAGCGTCAGCCCGACGGCAAAGAGGGGGCTTCCTCGGTGGGAAATCGGGCCTGCTGGCTTGCCGGTTTCCGGCCCCCATTTTTTTGCATATGGGTTCTAAAATGCCCCCCGCAAATATGCGGGGGGCACATTTCGGTTATCCCGTGTTTATTCTGCAGTAAACGGCAGAAGTGCAACATGGCGTGCACGCTTGATCGCCTCAGTCAGCTGACGCTGATGGGCGGCACAGGTGCCGGTCATGCGGCGGGGCAGGATCTTACCGCGCTCAGACATATAACGGCGCAGCTTTGCTACATCCTTATAATCAATCGAATCCATTTTATCGACGCAGAACGCGCAGACCTTTCTGCGGCGGCGTCCGCCGCGCGGGCCTCGTTCCGGACGGGGGGCAAATTCTTTCTTGGCCTCTTCCATTGTCTAAACCTCCTTTGACAGGTTTTCGTTTTTTAGGGCGTACTGAAATATAGGCCGCCGTAGGCCGACCGCCTTGCACACCCTGATGGAATCAAAACGGGACGTCGCCGTCGTCATCATCGTCTGAAAGTTCAGCAAAATCGCTGCTGCCTGTCGGCAGGTCAAACGCCGGGGCCGCTGGGGCGCTGTAGCCGCCGCCCTGCGTGGCGCGTGGCGCATCATAACCGCCGCTGCTGCCATAAGTGTTTTCCTCACGTGACTTTTTGGTTTCACCGAAGGAAACCTCGTCACAGACGACTTCGACAGAAACACGCTTGTTCCCATTCTTGTCTTCCCAGTTGCGGGACTGGATGCGCCCGACCACAATCGCGAGCATCCCTTTCGTGAACCACTGGGTCACAAACTCAGCCTGACGGCTCCAGGCGACGCAGTCGATAAAATCGGTCTGCTTATTGCCGGAGGGATCCTTGCGGCCGCGGTCAATCGCAAGCGTAAAGGATGCAACAGGCATGTTGGATTGGGTGTGACGCAGTTCGGGATCTCGGGTCAGACGACCCATTAAGATTGCTTTGTTCAGCATTTCTCCACCTTACTCCTGCGCAATGATCATAGAACGCATGATGTTATCATCGATCTTATACTTGCGGTCGAGCTCGGCAGGGAAAGACGGGACGCTGGTGAACTCAATGAGGGTATAGTAACCTTCCATCAGGTCGTTGATGGGGTATGCCAGTCTACGCTTGCCCCAGTCATCAACCTTTTCGACAGTACCGTTTGCCTCGATCAGCGACTTGAATTTGTCTACGACCGAAGTGATCTCCTCATCGCCCAGAGTGGGATTGACAATGAAAAGGGTCTCGTATTTGCCAGTAACTTTTGCCATAAGTGAAGCACCTCCTTTTGGACTTTTGGCCCGTGCCCCATGACACGAGCAAGGAATACTTTTGACAGCGCTGTATTGGGCCGGATATACCAGATTCCTGCGGCGCTGCCTTTTTCTATTATAGCGAACCGTGCAGAAAAGTCAAGAAAACTTCTCAAATTTTTTTCAAGTGATTCGGATCATTTTGATAAAAGGAATTACAAATAGAAATATATAATCAGAATTATACGATACGTAATTAACGGGAAGGCCGGGATTTTGCTACGATTGCCGCGAGCTCATCCCAGTTGGACTCCATATCAGAGACCAGCTTGCACTGTGTACGGCAGCGGTCAAGATTCTGTCCTGGCCGCTGAATATGGAAATAGACATCCCCTTCCAGGTGATCGGTTAGGAAGCGCATGCCACATTCCAGCGTCATCAGTTTGGCCCCCCAGGGTAGGTACGCAATTTCCGCGTCGTTCAGCGTCCCCTCCGCGCCTTCCAAAAAAGCAGCGGTGTAGACGGCGAACAGCTCCAGATCAAGGCTGACCTTGCTGAGATCGGTTTCGTCTTCGGCACAGTGATTTGCGCCGAATCGAATCGAATCCCCGAAATCGTTGATTGACAGCCCGGGCATGACTGTATCCAAATCAATCACGCAGATTCCTTCCCCGGTATTTCGATCCATAAGGATGTTGTTCAGCTTGGTATCATTGTGTGTTACACGCAGTGGAAGCGTTCCCTCCCGCTGTGCCTGCAGCGCCGCCGAGCAGTCGGCCTCGCGGGCAAGGATGAATTCGATTTCTTCACGGCAGCCAGCGGCACGTCCCAGAACGTCGGCCGTTACTGCTTTTTTAAAATTGGCCAGACGGTTTTCGGTGTCGTGGAAACGTGGGATGGTTTCATGCAGCGTCTCAGCAGGGTAGTCCCGCAGCAGCCGCTGGAATTTGCCGAATGCCCGTCCGGATGCGGCAAACAAGGCAGGCGTTTCGGCGCTTTGGTAGCAGATGGTTTCCTCCACAAAGGGGAATACCCGCCAGCAGCAGCCTGCGTCGTCGCGATAAAAGGCTGCGCCGTCGCGGGTACGGAGCACCCGCAGCGCTTCGCGGTTGGGATCGCCGCCTGATTGCGTGATCATTCGTTCCAGATATTCGGTCACGTTAACAATATTTTCCATCAACAGGTCGGGATGCTTGAATGCTGCCGGGCTCATCCGTTGCAAAATAAAGCGGCGGCAGCTGGCATCCTCCGGCTGCGTGTGTACGACAAAGGTATCGTTGATGTGCCCTTGCCCAAAGCGGAGCGCCCCTACCACGGGTGCGCCGAAATCAAAGGCTGCCAGGCTTTCCTTTAAATACTGTTCGGCTGTTGGCATGCTGTTTTCCTCCTCTGTCCATCAATCAGCGCGGCGTGCTGCGGTAACCGTCCGGGTTCATCGACTGCCATTTCCAGGAAGAGGCGCACATTTCTGCGATGCCGAACTGCGCCTCCCAGCCCAGCTCCTCTCGGGCCTTTGCCGGATCAGCATAGCATGCGGCGATATCGCCGGGCCGGCGGGGGTCGATGATATAGGGCAGGGACTTGCCGCAGGCCTGTTCATAGGCATGCAGCACATCCAGTACGCTGTAACCGTTGCCGGTGCCCAGATTGCAGACGAACAGGCCACAGTTGGTATCCAATTTTTTGAGTGCCGCTACATGCCCGCGCGCAAGGTCGGTCACGTGGATATAGTCGCGTACGCCGGTGCCATCTGGGGTGGGGTAATCGTCTCCGTAGATATGCAGCTTTTCCAGCCGGCCGACCGCTACCTGCGCGATGTAAGGAACCAGATTGTTTGGCAGGCCGTTGGGATCCTCTCCGATCAGACCGCTTTCATGCGCCCCGATGGGGTTAAAGTAACGCAGCAGCGCTACGTTTAGCGAAGGGTTGGCCGCGCAGCAATCGGACAAAATGCGTTCCTGGAACAGTTTCGTTGTTCCATAAGGGTTTGTGGTTCCGCCAGTGGGCGCGTCCTCCCGGATGGGGACGGAAGCCGGATCGCCGTATACGGTTGCGGAAGAGGAAAATACAAATTGCTTAACCCCATGCCGCGCCATGACCCGCAGCAGTGTTAACGTGCTGACCAAATTATTGGTGTAGTATTCGAGCGGCTTTGAGACACTTTCCCCAACAGCCTTCAGCCCGGCAAAATGAATCACTGCATGGATGTCCGGAAAGCGGGCAAACAGCGATTCGGCCGCATCTTCAGCGCACAGGTCTGCCTGGACAAAGGGGATGGTCTTGCTGGTGATGCGCTCGACCCGGCGAATGGATTCCTCACAGGAATTGCAGAGATTGTCGGCTACAACGATGTCGTAGCCCGCGTTCAGCAGCTCCACACAAGTGTGGCTGCCGATATAACCCGCGCCGCCGCTGACTAAAATTGACATAAAATCCTCTCCTTTTCATTTCATAATGACAGAGTATAAGGCGTGAAAACGCTTGATTCCATATAGATTGTCTAATATACAGCAGCAGTTACAATACCGGCTGCAAGACCGTAGATCGTTTTACTGCTTTTTCTTTAGCGCTCTCTTTCCGGCTTTTTTTGCGGGGAGGATATTGC
>CANPPM010000258.1 GCA_947575935.1 uncultured Butyricicoccus sp.
GGTTTCTGTCGTTTCGCGGCCATTCTCGATTTTGCGCGTCATTTGATAAAAAACCCTGACGTTTTTCATATGCTCAAACCCTTTCTTTTGTCAGGCTCCGCCACAGAGACGGGGCCATCGTGATAATGCGGTACCCGGTGGCTTCCAGTTCGGTGGAGCGGTCATAGCTTGCGACGTCCTGCGCCTGACGGGTGACAGCATTCGCCAGCCCGTACAGGGACAGGTCGCCGCCTGCGGCTAAATGTCCAAGGATACCGCTGCTTTCCGAATCCGTGAAGCCGTATTCTTTGGAAGCCAGTTCTACCACCTGCTGGACTTGCTGGGGCTGAAATGTCGCTTCGGTCGATTCCCGCAGCTTGTCCACGATGGCAGCAAACCGCGCCTGATCCACTGCCGCTTTGACCGAATCTTCCAGCTTCATCAGGAATGCTTTGTCGTCCGCTTCGATGGTCTCATTGCGGTAAATGCTGAAATCTTCCCGGCTTTCATTCGCACGGCCTACGTGGTATTTACGGAGTTTGCCGTCCTCGGCAATCATGCCGTTGGAGCAGACCAGCCGGTAAATCAATGGGCTGACTGTGACGCTTCCCATGCCAACCTCGGAATTACTGATAAGCACCCCGGCCTGTACAATGTCACCCTTTTTGATTTCAGCGGTTACACGCGGATTGACCACCTTTAAGTACATGCGGCTATCTGTCAGTTCGCAGCTTTCCACACCTGCGCCCTCCATGCGGCTGATGATCGGAAGAACTGCGCTGGCTACCTCAAAGTTATCAATGCGGCGGTATCGGTCAGACAGTAGCGCCCGTGCCGTGCCGTCCAGCGTGCGGAGCATCCGTTTCGCCTGCGGCATCTTCGCAAACCAGCCGTTGGCATTGAGCGTCAGCAGCTGCGGGTATTCCCTCCGCATCCGGTCGTAATACGTTGCCGGGATTTTCAGGAACTGCCCAATTTGACGGTGCGCAATCTCTCCAACATCGTAATGCTGGATCATCTGACCGCCCATGACATTCAGCGCGATCCCGCCGTCGTCCCGGCTGTCCATGCTCAGCACGCCCGTGCTTACGATCAGATCCTTCTTCGCCAGCTGCTGGCGTTCCAGCTCGGCGGCAAGTTCCTGTAAGGTTTTTCCTGCTTTCATGTAAATAGCTCCTCTCTGATGTGTTATACAGCCTCAACGGATGCGCATTCTGGGATATCGTTTTTTCCCTTCAATTCAAGGTTGGCAGTATATGTACACCCTTCCTGATCACTGAGTAAATCGAATAAAATATCAACCAGTGATTGATGGTTAAAATCACACGCCCATGTTACGGTTGGCGCTGAATCTCTTTTCTCCGTACTGATAGACAATAGTGCATCCTCCTCTAAAATTGAAACTTGTCAGGTGCGAGAAGATATGATATAATCCTATTGCAATATTCTAAATGTCAATCGCTTGTCTGCTCCGCCGGTGTTTGGGTCACTGGCGGAGCGCTTTCATTTTGGTTAGGAAATCCGACCCAGACAGAAAATGTTCTTACCGTTCCTTGGATAAGCTGCAAGCACAATCCAGTTTCCGTTTTGCAGCTTATCCGTTACCACAGCTGGATCATCAGTCTCGAACAGCTCCTTTACATAAAACCGAGTATCGCTTGCGCTTCCGGCCGTCCGCTGCCTCTCAAAAGCCCTGTTTAACGCCATGAGTGCAAAGTGAACCTCCTCAACAGCCCGCAGATGGTTTCGCAAATCCTCAATCAGCATATTTTGCAGTTCAGGGAAGCTGCTTTCGGGTGTCCGCACTCCAACATTGAGGCTGATCTTCATGCCCGGGCTAAGCTCCGCAGGCTTTTTCAGACAGTATCGGCATTTCGGGCAGAAGTCCCACCGCTGACTTACCGTGCGTCCACATGCCGGACACTTCATGCGCTCCTCGGGCTTAATTTTTTCATCCATCATTTTCCGTCCTTTCCCGGTCGCAGCCGACCGCTTTCCTGAATTCATTCTCGCTGATGCCAAGCGCTTCCGCAGCCGCGGCTATCCCTTCGAGTACCTTTTCACGCAGCTGAACCCGTCGGTTCAGCACCTTAAAGGCCTCTTTGTCCCCTTCGCCTGCCAGTTCCTTGGCAGCCAGGGCCAGCCGTTCATAGTCGCTGAACGCGATCCAGTACCGCTGCGCCAGCATCTCCTTGATCTGCGCCTTGGTAAAATTGGTTTCTCCCATAAAAAAATTCCTCCTTGCCAGCCGGCAGAAGGTATGATAAAATAACCTTATGCTGGCCTGTTGGTCCTATCAATAGGTCTTGCTAGCCCTGTCAGGTGTTGTCCGCACCTGACAGGGTGCTTTATTTTGCGTGGGTTCGATTTCTACTGTTGCCGTTATCTTATCTGCCAAAGGCAATGCGGTTACGCAGGCCGCTAAATGCTGCTCACGCAGGGCTTCTGCGCTGATTGGTTGGTGTATCTTCCCGCAAAATTCTCTGATGAATCCCGAATAAATCCTCCAACCTATCCCACGTTGAAATCCGCCCTTCCCTGTCTCCATACTCAATCCGCTTGTAAGCAAATACAGTCACACCAAGGTATTCAGCTACCTGCTTCTGGGTCATTCCGGCTTCCTTACGTGCGGTCTTTAGATTTTCACGAATAATACCACCTTCTTTCTGTCCTCGTGCCCCGCTCCGCGGGGCTTTTTTACGTGCCCTCCCGCCGTGGCCCTGTATCTGTCTTGTGGATTGCGCCCGCCTCTCACTCGTGGTATAATGCAGGCGAGAGGAGGTGTTTTCTTGAAAGACTTACATAGAAGGGAGGTGAAACGGCGTTGTGTGCAATATACATTGATTCCAGCTCGCTCAGCGAAGAAGCTCGTTGCCAGGCGTCCCAATTCATAGAAACCTATATAACGATTTTTGCGGCTGACCCATCTCACTGGGGTAATTACAGGGTTACCCTTGAGGAATCCGAACTGAATATCTTGAGGGACCCGATCTTGCACGGTTGTAAGATGACGGTTCTTAATCGCAGCGATATTCAAATCTGATTTTTTCTTTTTCCGGGTCACCAATAACAGTGACCCGGAATTTCTCCTTGCCAATGAGCGGCGTCACAATCTCATGCAGCGCACACATCATAATTCCAAAGTCGCGGCTTGACATGTTCAAGTCAAAACCTTTTTCAAGATTTTTATCCCAGTCCCAGCCTGCCTTCGCGTCGCTATTTTTTTCTGCGTTTACGCGATTCTCGACTTCTTGCTTGTTCACGTTGAAAACACTCTGTTCGTCCATGTCGTTCGCACCCTTTCATCGTCCGTGCCCCGCCTTGCGGGGCTTTTTTACGTGCCCTCCCGCTGCGCTCCGGGCGGAGAGCGATTTTTTACGTGCCTACGTTGGACTTGCTGACACGCTCCAGACCTACTTCGATGAGCCAATGAAGACGCTTCAAACATCCTTACCACCTATTCATAAAAAGTTTACTCTTGAAAATCTTGACGTTTTTCCGGATTTCCCGTATAATTATTATAAAATAATTTACAGGAGAGTTTGCCTATGTGTAACAGTCGCGAATTTTGTAATCAAGATAACGATGAGCACGCTCTGGTCTCCCCTACTGCTGAAGTTCGGGACAGTCTCGGTGTCCTAGCAATTCATGTACTGGCGTCCAAGAAAAATCTTGCTGAAATGGACTACTGTGATATGCTCAAAGAGCTTTACGAGATTGTTGTCGATTTGCATAAAGCTTTCGATCAAGAGCGTCCTCGCTCTATGACAATGTAACTGTTTGCCTGGTGGATGATTTTAACATCCACCAGGCTTTTTGTTTTCTGCCTGCACTCGGTCATAAATCTCATTGTAGCTGAAACGAGTAGACGCAGCGATTTCAATCGTGTCTGCTACGTCTTTCAGTATTAACGAAATCTGTCTTGCAGACATATCGCCTCCGGCATCCTTGACGGTGTCAAAAATTGCTTTACGCAATACATCAAGCTTTTCTTTCGTTGTCACTGCTTTTTTCCTCCATTCTCCTAAAGCCGGTTGTTCCGAACGGCGATGTGCTTATGCGCTAGACTGCTTTCCTACCGTACAGAAGTAGTCAGGGCTGGTTTCCGTGGCCATACAGAAGGCAAGGAGCTCTTCGCCCGTCATCTTCCGCTTGCCGCAGACCATGTCGCTGAGTTTGTTGCGGTTCATCTTGAGAGAGGGATCAATATCATTCATCCTACGGATGACCCATGCCTGAGTACAGCCGCGAGTGTCCAGAATTGTCCTGATGCCAGCCAAGATTTGCAATGAAATTTTCAAACACTTA
>CANPPM010000259.1 GCA_947575935.1 uncultured Butyricicoccus sp.
TGCCGGCTGCGGCCAGGGAAATTGATCACATCACGAAGATGGGGGGCGGCAGGCTTCCGGTTTGTATGGCAAAGACGCAGTATTCGCTGTCGGATGACCCCTCCCTGCTGGGACGGCCAGAGGGCTTTACGGTGACCGTCCGTTCGGTCCGTTTGGCTGCAGGCGCAGGTTTTGTCGTCTGTGAGACGGGGGCAATCATGACCATGCCCGGCTTGCCCGGCTCGCCGGCTGCCGAGGGCATTGAGATGGACGATGACGGCATCATCCGGGGGTTATTCTAATGGGCGGCTGCTCGATTGCGGAGCATGGGGGCGCTTTTATTTTTCAGTGCCTTATCACAGAGGAATATCTGCGCAGGGCGGTCCGTGCTATGCGCCCCCGGTGGCGGAGCGTCTTGTTCTGGTTTTTTGGCGTACTGGCGGCAGTTGGGCTGCTGAGCCTGCTGCAGGTGATTTCTTTGTTTAATGATTTCATGTCCGGCATGCTGATTCTGTATGCAGTTCTGTTTGTTTGCCTGCAGGCGCAGGGGGAGCGGAGGTCTGTACGGCAGATTCTGGAACGCTGCTGTGCCTGCGAGCCGGCGGATGTGGAACGGGAGTACACCTTTGGGGAGGAAATTCTCGTATATGCGCCGGTGACCGGCAGCCGGAAGCAGTTCTCTTACCGGGAGGTGAAGGGATTCCGGAGCACCAGGGCCGCTTACTTGCTGCTGCTGAACGGCGTAACCTTGGTTTATGTGCCGAAAGCCTGCTTTGTGCAGGGGCAGGATGTGCGCTTTGAACAATTTCTTCGTGAGCGGCTGAACGGATAAAGGGGGGCGGTATGCAGTATTTATCTCATTCCCCTGAGGAGACAGAGGAGCTCGGCGTGCGGTTCGCTGGGGCGCTGCGTCCGGGGGATGTGGTTGCACTGGAAGGGGATCTCGGCGCAGGGAAAACGGCTTTTGTGCGCGGCGTACTGCGCGGCATGGGGTATACCGGCCGTGTGACCAGCCCGACCTTTGCGATTGCAAATGAATATGAAACTGTACATGCGGCGGTGGTACACTGCGACATGTATCGTATCTTGGACGAGGATGCCCTATACGGTCTGGGCTTTGAGGAGTACCTCGACGGCAGGCGCATTTTGCTGATTGAGTGGAGTGAAAATATCCGGTATGCCTTGCCGGACAAACGGAAAACCGTCCGTATCACATATGGGGAGGGCCCTGAAGAGCGGCGGATCGAAATGATGGAGGCGGTATGAAAATTCTGTCTTTTGAATCCTCGTCGGCGTCGGCGTCGGTGGCGCTGACCGAGGGGGAGACGTTGGTCGCGCAGTCCTTCCAGAACTGCGGGCTGACGCACAGCCGCACCCTGCTGCCAATGGCCGAGGCGCTGCTGGCAAACTGCGGCGTGCCGCTGGCGGCAGTGGACGGTTTTGCAGTTGCGGTGGGACCCGGATCCTTTACGGGTATCCGTATTGGTACGGCAACCGTCAAGGGATTGGCGTTTGGATTGGAACGCCCATGCGTGGGGGTTTCCACACTGGAAGCTATGGCGCGCGGCCTGGAAGGGCTGGAGGGCAATCTCTGCTGTGTAATGGATGCGCGTGCTGGTCAGGTCTACAATGCGCTGTTTACGCTGGAGGGCGGCGGGCTGCTGCGTTTGTGTCCTGACCGCGCCATACCGCTGGCTGAGCTGGCGGAGGAAGTTGGTGAAACGTCACAAATTTTGGTTGGCGACGGTGCGAAGATGTGTTATACTGAAAAAAGAGAATGTTGTCCAGGGCTCCGGCTGGCGCCGGCGCATCTTCTGTACCCGACTGGATACGGAGTGGCGCGGGCTGCGCTTCCGCTGTTTGAGGCGGGGCGGGCGGTTTCCGCACAGGAGCTGGACGCGCGCTATCTTCGTGCCCCGCAGGCTGAGCGGGTGCGCAAACAAAAAATGGGAGGAACATCAAAATGAAGATGAATATTGCAATCGGGAACGATCACGCAGGGTATGCGCTGAAAGTGAAGCTGATGGAAATGCTGAAGGACGAGTACGATTTTACCGATTACGGCTGTTATTCTGCCGAGCGGTTTGACTATCCTGATTCTGCAGAGGCTGTGGCAAACGCCATTATGGAGGGGAAGCATGAGCGTGGGATTCTGATCTGCGGTTCAGGGATCGGGATTTCGATTGCGGCGAACAAGGTTCCAGGCATTCGCGCCGCCGCCTGCCAGAGTTATTTTGCGGCCAAGTACTGCCGCCTCCATAATGATGCACAGATCATTTGCCTGGGGGAGCGGATCACCGGACCTGGAGAAGCCTGTGAGATGGTAAAGGCATTTTTGGGCGGCGAGCTGGAGGGCGGCCGCCACGCGGGCCGCATTGAGAAAATCCATGCGATTGAGAAGAAGCACAGTAAATAGGCGCCGTTTGAAAAATGGAAATATGCACAATGACGAGGAATTTTTTCGCCAGACAAACACAATTTTTCCGCAGGAATACTGGATGTATTTCAAAAAAATTGGGGAAGTATGGTGGAAAAAGAACCGTTGTTTGGGCGTATTGACATTTTTCAAACAAGCCCTAATCTGTACGCTGTAAATCTGGTCCGTGCCTGGGCGCATGCTGCCTGGGCCGCCCTTTCCCGGCTGCCGGGGGAGGAATTACGAAGAAAAAGGAGTAACAGCTCATGGCAGTACATGAAATGGATCACCCGCTGATCCTGCATAAGCTGAGCCTGATGCGAGACAAGCAGACAGGCGTCAAGGAATTTCGTGAGGCTACACGGGAGATCGCAATGCTGATGTGCTACGAGGCAACGCGCGATCTGCCGCTGAAAACCATTGAAATTGAGACTCCGGTGGCCCATGCCAGGGTGCGGGTGATCTCGGGAAAAAAGATTGCGATCGTGCCCATCCTGCGTGCAGGGTTGGGGATGGTTGACGGCATGCTTGAGCTGATCCCAACCGCGAAGGTCGGCCACCTGGGTATGTACCGTGACCCGGATACGCTGAAGCCGGTCAGCTATTACTGCAAGATGCCGCAGGACATTGCTGAGCGGGATTGCCTGATTGTCGACCCCATGTTGGCGACAGGCGGTTCCTCGGCTGCCGGGATTCAGGTGCTGAAGGACATGGGGGTTAAGCATATTAAGCTGATGTGCCTGCTGGCCGCCCCCGAAGGACTTGCGCTGATTCAGCAGGAGCATCCGGATGTGGAGATTTTTGTCGCAGCGGTTGATGAGCGCCTGAACGATCATGGTTATATTGTACCTGGGCTGGGCGATGCAGGGGATCGTATTTTCGGCACGAAATGAGAAAAAACCGGCCGGCTTGACCGGGCGCTGAGTGCCCGGCGGCTTCGGAGGATGGGACCGGTCAAATGGGGGACGTTATGAAGTATGA
The DNA here is from genome assembly GCA_947575935.1 of uncultured Butyricicoccus sp. Taxonomy (GTDB): domain Bacteria; phylum Bacillota; class Clostridia; order Oscillospirales; family Butyricicoccaceae; genus QXXE01. The sequence goes on from CANPPM010000259.1 coordinate 3,377, forward strand.
TGGGATCCTGTTCGATCTGGACGGGACGCTTTGGGATGCGACGGAACAGATTGCCGAGGCATGGAGCCGGGTGATTGTACAGGCACAGGACGAGCTGACGCCGTATGGGAAGGGCGGACCGCTGACAGCAGACGGCGCCCGGGCGCTGTGCGGTAAGACGATGGATGCGATTGCAGACGAGTTGTTTGGGGCGTATCCGGGCAAAAAGGAGTTGGCCGACTGTTGCTACGCGTATGAAAACGACTATCTTTTGGCGCATCCTGGCGTGCTCTATCCGGGAATTCGGCAGGCGCTGGAAGCGCTTTCCTGCAAGGCGCCGCTTTATGTGGTATCCAACTGTCAAGCTGGATATATCGAGGTGTTTTTCGAGGTTTCCGGACTTTTATCCTTTTTTTCGGGGCACCTTAGTTTTGGCGATACCGGACTTCCGAAGGGGGATAATATTCGGCTGCTTTGTCAGCAGGAGGGGCTGCATGCGCCGCTTTACATCGGCGACACGTTAGGGGACGCAGATGCGGCCATGGCCGCCGGCGTTCCATTTGCCCATGCGCGGTACGGCTTTGGCAAAGTTCCGGAAGCTGAGCTTTTTGTGGAAACGCCAGAAGGGCTGATATCTCTGTTATGATAGAAACGACGTTGCAGGAGGCTTTCGGACGCTCTGGAACAGCAGCTGAAGCTGCGATGCCTGCCGGTTTCAGTATCAGAGATCTTGAAAAAACCCCCGCAGAAGATGCAATTTGCGGCATCTTCTGCGGGGGTTCGTCGTTTGTAGGGTTTGCAGCTTCTACTGTTCAGCGGTAGTCGTAGCCGTTGTCCGCGGCGGAAGCGACTGCAGGAGTGGCGAGATGGGACGCCGTCATTGCGGCGAGAGGCAGTGCGGTCAAAAGCAGCGTC
>CANPPM010000260.1 GCA_947575935.1 uncultured Butyricicoccus sp.
ACAGAATCGACGCGGTATTTCCCCAAGATAAAAAAGATAAAATAGGAGGTCTTAAAATGTCATCATCCCCTGATTTCATTCACTATCTTTGCGACCAGCTGTCTGAAGCCGGTGCCATCACCAGCCGGAAAATGTTCGGAGAATATGGCCTTTACTGCGATGGCAAATTTTTTGCAGTGGTCTGCAACAATCAGCTGTTTCTAAAGCTGACCGAATCCGGCCGCGCATTTCTGCCGGAAGCGCCGCTTGCACCGCCTTATGATGGCGCAAAGGATGCCATTTTAATCACTGACCCTGATGATCAGAAAACCCTCTGTGAATGTGTCCGGCGAACCTGCGTGGAACTTCCCGCGCCCAAACCCCGTAAACCGCGCAAAACAAAAAACGGCTGAACCTCTTCTCATAAAAAATTCCCGGTTGATCCAGCATCCTCCTCACATGATTCTATAAACGCGCGGACAAATTAACCGCGAGGTGATCAATATGAAGGAATATCAAGGACTGGGCGACATGCTCAAGAACAACCCGGAGGTCTTTTCTTATTACACCGGCCTGCCAAAATATGTCCGCAGCATGATCGCGATGCGCTCAGACAACATCTGTTCCTTTGAAACATTGCAAAATTATGCGGATCATCTGCTGCGTGGGGACGGCTGAGTCGTTGCAGCTGCCAGTCTGCCGTCTCGGCGGCAGGCTGGCTGTACATTCATTCCCCTTCCAGAATTTACAGCATATGGCCTGAGAAAATAAAAAGCGCCCCGTTTCAGAGCGCTTTTCATGTACTGACTATGTCATTCATATCCTTTTGCACGACTCAGCTCACCAAATGACGCTGATAGCTGCCATGTGCCTGCAGCTCGTCCAGGCTAATCGTTTCCGGCAGCGTCCATACGCGCCCAAAACGCACCGCACCCTTGATCTTCCCATGCTCACACATCATGCGAAGATGCTCAACCGGAATCCGGAACCGGACCGCAGCCTCTGCCACTGCTAAAAATCTCATTTCAATCGCCTCCAAAAAATGGTTGTTTGTTTTCTATCTTTATTATAGCACCTTTCCGGATCAATGGCGTATAAAAAATAGGAATCGTTTTTCCGTTCGATTTCGTGATATTGCTGATTCATGAGGTTTCATCAAGATAAAGCGCCTGTTTTCCAAACTTTTATTCCATTTAAACGAAGCTGTAATCAGAAGTTCACATAAACTTCAAACATTCTCACGGTTCTTGGAAGACAAAAAGACGCTGTCCAAGATAGTTAAAAATGGTAAATAACCCCATTCCAGCCAACATGGAAATATTATCCTGCATCTGTTTTCCTGCCCCCAACAGCAGTACACGACATATTGGCCTAGCGATACCATAGGCCAATAAATAGCACAATCCAATGTTGAGTATAAAGCGTACAATTTGAGAGACTTTTCCAGTCCTGTTTTGAAATGTAAAATACTTGTTCAGGAAAAAACTTAAAATACTAGTTAATATATAATTGGCCGCGGACGCTGTCCAATAGGAACAATGCGCCAAATTGTAAAGACTGAACATGATGGCCGATCCAACCATGGTATTGACTACGCCAACAAATAGAAATTTTATCAGCTTGCGGTCCATCAAATTTTTCATTTCAACCCTTTCTCAGTTTCCCGAATTAAATAAATCGGGCGCTTTTTCGTTTCCAGATACGTTTTTGCCAGATACTGCCCCAAAATCCCAATACAAAATAGCTGAATCCCGCCAAGAAACAAGATCACACACATCATGCTTGGCCATCCCCCAACCGAATCGCCAAATGCAAGCGTTTTAAAAACAATCACAAGAATAAATAGAAATGCCACTACACACAGCAGCCCGCCCAGTACCGACGCTACAGCTAACGGCGCGGTTGAAAAGGCGATAATCCCCTCTACCGAATACAAAAACAGCTTCCAAAATGACCATTTGGTTTCCCCGGCTGCACGTTCCACATTTACAAAAGGCACCCACTTGGTTTGAAACCCGACCCATCCGAAAATCCCTTTTGAAAACCGGTTGTACTCGTGCAGAGAGAGCACTGCATCAACCATCCGACGACACATCAGGCGATAGTCACGCGCGCCATCTACAATATCGGCATCAGAAATATGGTTGATCAGTTTATAAAACATCCGTGCACAGAAGGAGCGGACCGGAGGCTCCCCGTCCCGATTGATGCGGCGGGTTGCTGCACAGTCATAACCTTCTTCAGTGACCGCATGATAAAGCGCAGGCAAAAGTGAAGGCGGATCCTGCAAATCAGCATCCATCGTAGCGACATAATCACCAGTTGCGGCCTCCAAACCCGCAAGCATAGCGGCCTCTTTTCCAAAATTACGGGAAAACGACAGAAAACGCACTCTCACATCCTGTTCGGCAAGCATCCGCAATCCGGAGAGCGTACCGTCACTAGACCCGTCGTCAACAAATAAAAATTCAAATTCCACCGGCGCCATTTCTTCTGCTGTTCGGACAATCTCCCGAAAAAACAGCGGCAGCGCTTCCCGCTCATTATAACAAGGGACTACAATTGAAATTTTAGGCATTTGCCCATCTCCCTTCCAGGCGTTCTATGCCAAATCCAGCCGCCGTATAAAGATACAACTGCGGCAAAAAGGCATATCTTGGTTGTGCTTCAATCAACAAAAACGCACAAAAAGCCGCAAAAAAGATAAAATACGGAAAGTATGCCGAGAGATCCCGCCGCTCCCATCGTCTTCGATTTCCGAAAAAGCCAAACGCCGCTAACCCAAACGACAGAAAAAATAGTCCGCGTTCCAACTGGATAACCCATTTGACAAACACCGGGTGATATTCCTGCAGATGCTCAAACATCCAGTGAAGCGCATCATCAATCCACTGAAACTCGATTTTATTTCGCAGATGAAGCAGCAAAGCCCGCGGCCCAGCCGACAGCCGTTGCTGAATCAAGCGATTCTGCACCGCATAACTTGCCTCAGTCATTTGCTGATCCGCATCCAAATGCGCAATAATTGCATACCAGTCATGCGGCGAATATCCCCCTTTTGTCTCAAAATTCAGACCTGTAACCACCTTCCACATCGGATTGCCGTTTTCCAATCCGTGCGGATTGATTCCGCTTACCCGCACCGCTGCATCCGCACCCATGTGCAGGCCACAATACACAACCAGCAGCGCCGCCAACCCCACGGCAAGCCGCCGGAACGCCTCCCGTTCCTTCAATGTGCGAAACACGGCCCACGCAAGGATGGAAACCAGAAAAATTGCACCCTCACTGCGCAGCAGATTACCCAGCTGCAATGCCGCCCCAGCCGCCGGGAACCTCCAAAATTCCAATTTTTCGCAGTCCCCGCAGATCAATATCCAAAGACCAAGCGTCAGAAAAAACGCGGACGGAACCTGATTGGACAGAATTGTCTGCAGCGCAGAGCAAAATGGAGACGCCGTCAGCAGCAACGATGCAATTTGAGCCGGACGCTCCCCTACCCATTCCTTAGAAATCCGGTAAAGCAAGCAGGCCGTCCCTGCACCAAGTACCGCGTGAACCAATTTGATCAAAACCGGGTGATCCCAGAGCATGAGCCAAAATGCCTCCCATACCACAAACCCGCTTTGATATCCCCATAGCGAAAAATATTCCGTATTTAAATAAGAAAAATCCCCGGCCAATACCCCCCTCGCCGCCCAAAGCAGCATTTCAAAATCACTGATGACCGGCGGATGCAGCAGCAACACAACCACGACCCGCAGCACCACCCCACCCGCAAACAGCAGCATTGTAAAATGCGGCAGCGGCCTTCGCAGCAGCAGCCAAGCTCCAGCTGCAACCGCAAACGCAAGCGCCCAGCCGCACTGTGCCCAAATGAGCACCACGGCCAAAGCGAAGCACACGTAAAACAACCCCCGAACCCCCTGAAACATCTTTTGCATATTCGATCGCACCTTTCTTCCTGTTGTCCCTCATGCAGCATACCAACGGACCTTGTCCCACGGATTCCTGACAGAATGTGTTTGATCATTGGCAAAATATCCAGGCGGCAGCAGGCTCTAATCACTTCCAAAAGCTTTTCTAAAAAGCCTTGGACAGTTGGCCAGGGAAGTTGACGAAAAGCGCCTTTTCTACTGCGTGTTTTAACAATAAGCAAACATGCTCTGTGACTGCTACCAATAGAATGCGTTGTCAACTTCGAAATATTACGACTGTAGCATTTTTTATCATACCACCCTGCACCACGGTGTGCGATTACAATGTAGTTACAACCCGCACACTTTCCA
>CANPPM010000261.1 GCA_947575935.1 uncultured Butyricicoccus sp.
TCTGCCGTATACTTCCCGCTCCATCCGGGAATTCTGGCGGCGCTGGCACATTTCGCTGAGCACATGGTTCCGCGATTATCTGTATATCCCATTGGGCGGCAACCGCAGCGGGCCGCTTCGCACGCGTCTGAATAAGTGCATTGTGTTTTTCTCGACCGGCCTCTGGCACGGCGCCAACTGGACCTTTGTCCTTTGGGGGCTCTGGCACGGCCTGTTTGCAGTGCTGGAGGATGCCGGTTTGATTCCGCAGCGCCTCCGCCACTCCCGCGCGGGGCAGGCGTACACCCTGCTGGTCGTCATCCTGGGCTTTGTGATGTTCCGTGCGAGCACACTGACCGCAGGCCTGGCGATGCTCTCGCAGATGTTCACCGGCTTTGCGGTAACCCACGCGCACACGCTAACCCTTTATGGGCTGCTGGACGGCTGGACGGTCTTCCTGCTGCTGGCAGCAGCCCTGTTCGCGCTGGGATTGCCGCAGCAGCTGGCAGCCCGGTCAGGCAGTATCCCCGTCCCCCTCCGGGGCGGCCTCCGCACAGCCTGGTATACCACGCTATTTGCGTTAAGCGTACTTGCACTTGCCAGCGCAGCGTTCAATCCATTTATTTATTTCCAGTTTTGAGCCTCCGGTTTTCCGAGGCGGTCCCGCCGGCATTCTGCGGAATAACAAACATCGAACGCAGTCAAAGGAGCACCTATGACCGAGCAAACCAAAGCCAACCTCGCCGCCGCCGTTTTTTTTGCGGCATGCCTGCTGCCCGCGGCAGGTATGCTGTTGCCTGAGCGCACGGCGGCCGCCAACCAGGCCCTTGCCCCGCCGCCCATCCTGACCCGGCCGGACGGCCGCTGGAATCCGGCGCTTTTGCAGGACACGGCTGACTATATCGGCGACCACTTTGCCTTCCGTCAGGAACTGATTACCATGCAGGCCGCCTTGGAGGCTGCTGTTTTTCACAGCTCAGCTGAGGACAGCGTGCTGCTGGGCCGGGATGGCTGGCTCTTCTACCAGCAAACGCTGCCAGGCTATCTGCACACCCAGCCAATGAGCGAACGGCAGCTATACGCCGCAGCGCATACGCTTGCCCTGATAAACGAATACGCAGCGGCCCAGGGGGCGTATATGCTGTTTACCGTCGCCCCCAACAAATGCTCCCTTTATCCGCAGTACCTTCCGGAAACCGGCAGCCCGCTTCCCGGTGCATCCGATATCGACCGCCTGCTCCCGCTGCTCGCGCAGGAGGGCGTCCCCTATGCCGACCTGTTTGCAGCCTTCCGGGCACAGCCCGAAACGCTTTATTTCCGTTTAGATTCCCACTGGAACACACGCGGCGCGGCGCTGGCACATGACACGCTGACCGCTGTTCTGGGCGTGGACGACCCCTTTTTCCCGGGCGGCTTTGAGACCGTCCGCAGCCACCGCGGCGACCTCTACGAAATGCTTTACCCAGCCGGGAGCGCGCTGGACGAAGACATCCGGTTCGACCGCCCATTCACATTCACACATGTGGGGCAGCCGCGCTCGCCCGAAGCGCAACGCATCGAGACCGAACAACCTGCACGCAGCGGCAGCCTGCTTATGTTCCGCGACTCTTTCGGCAATTCGCTGTATCCCTTTATGGCAGAATCCTATGGGCATGCAATCTTTTCCCGTGCGATGCCTTATCCCCTCTCCCTTCTGGAAGGGGCCGACACCCTGGTAATTGAGCTAGTCGAGCGCAACCTAGACTGGCTGTCCAGCCGCGCGCCCATTTTCCCCGCCCCGCTGCGCGGGCTGACCGGTGAACCGCTGCAAGGCAGCGCGCAGGCACAGCTGCATGCCGCAGACGACGGCCAACTGCCCGGGTTTCACCGCATTGAAGGGGCGCTCACTGGGGCCGTCGACGTGCAGTCTCCCATCTATGTCCGTTTCGGCGATACCCTCTACGAGGCATGCCCTTCCGGCACAGGGACGGCTTACCCGTTCACCCTCTACGTACCCGAATCCCTTGCCGCCAACCAAGCGCAGATCCTCTACCTGGCAGACGGCATCCTGCATACGGCGCTGCCCCCCACAGAGGCAGCGCCGTAGAGGAACGCCCTATCCGCGCCCAGGCCCCTGGAAAGCGCCGCCCGGGGCCGCAGATGACATCATAAAAAGGAGACCTTACCCATGAAGAAAATGACGACATTCCTACTCCTGCTTTCACTGCTGCTCACGCTCCCTGCGTGCGGCAGTTCTGACGCCGGCGGCGCAGACGCCTCAGATACGGCGGCTGCGGACAGCGGCACACCCAGCGGGCCCGCTGCGGCCCCCACTCAAGACGACGCAAACCAGCCACAAAAAGAGGAGAACGACGCCCTCCAGGCAGAGCCCGACACGGCTTCTCCTCCGCCGGCAGAATCGCCTGCCCCCGTGCAGCCCGCCCCACAGGAAGCGCCTCCCGCCGCTGTAACGCCCGCACCGGAACCAGCTGCAGCTCTACCTGAACCCGCCGGCCAACCCGAAGCGTCGGAGCAGCCGGAAGCGCCTGCGCTCCAGGAACAATCTGCAGCAACCGCAGACAGCGCCTCTGCCTATATCGGCCAGAGCGTTTCCAGCCTGATTTCCGCGCTGGGCAACCCGTCCAGCCGCTCCTATGCCCCCAGCTGTCTTGGGGAAGGGGAAGACGGCGAACTGGCCTACGACGGCTTTACCGTCTATACCTATCGCGAAGGGGACACAGAAACCGTGCAAGCGGTTGAATAGCGCCCACATCCCAAAACAGAAAAATTCCCGCGGAGGATGCCGTATCTTTCATCCTCCGCGGGAATTTTTCTGCGCTCCGACCGCTTTTGACCAGAGAAGCTGCAGTGCTGTTCAACAATGCAGGCGCCAGCGGGTCTGCCGCCGGATCACGCCGCGCGAAATGCCGGGGGCTTATCCAACGCTTGGCGTTAGATATCCGGCCAAGGCCTCCTCCAGTTCTTCAGAAAACGCGCCATGCACCTGCAGGGTCAGCGGCGCTTCCAGATCCAGACTGAATATGCCCATGATCGACTTCGCATCGACTACGTACCGTCCGGCGCACAGGTCAAAATCATGATCAAACCGATTGACCAGATTGACAAAATTCTTGACCCGGGCAATCGTATCCAGGTAAATGCTATATTCCTTCATTTACAGTTCCCTTTCGGTTTTTTTCATAATCCCGGCAGCAGGCACAGCGTCTGCCGGGACGCCACATACCGCTACGGCCCTTCTACCCAACCGGCGGCAGCATGTCTGCTAGGCTTTATTATATCACATCCATCGCAGAAATTGAAGGCCTGCCGCTGCTTTTGGTATCCTTTATTCTATGTCATTTTCCCTCCCCAATACAGCTGAAAAGATATCCTTCCATATATTTGAAATCTATAAATTTTCAGATATCTGTTCACTCCCTTCAGAAGATACGCTTTATCAGATTTTTTGCTTATTATTTCAAAAATACTATTGCAGTTCTTTCGTTTTTATGCTATCTTAAACTATATTCCAAATCGTTATTCTTTCTGAACTCCTATTTTTCAGCTTATAAATTTATATTTTGTAATCTATATAAAGCAGGAGGTAGCATACACCATGTCCCATTCAACGAAGCGGCTGGATCTGACCGGGCAGCAATTTGGCAGGCTGACCGTCCTGGAACCTGCGGAAAACACCGGCGGGCGGACGGCTTGGCGATGCCGGTGCACATGCGGACAGGAAACGGTTGTCACGACTTGCCATCTTCGCAACGGCCATACCACCAGCTGCGGCTGCAGCCGTGTACCGCATCTCACCTACATCGACGGTACCTGTGTGGAGATGCTGCGCGCCAAGACCATCCGGCGCAACAATACCAGCGGGGTTTCTGGCGTAGACTGGTGGGCCGCCAAAAAAGTGTGGCGCGCCTCCATCTGCTTCAAGGGCAAGCGCTATTATCTCGGCAGCTTTCACTGTTTTGACGACGCTGTGTGTGCGAGAAAACAGGCGGAGGCCAAGCTGCATGACCATTTTTTGCAGCAATACCATCTGGAGCATTCCGCCAGCAGCTAAACCAGGCCCTTTCAAAAGCTTCCTATACCACGCACACAGCTGTATGACAGCGACTGCATGGAGCCGGTCCCTGCCGGCTCTTTTGCATGCCAGGACTTGCTTCATCCTCTCAAAACACCGTTCAGAGTCTTTTATTCCATGGAAACGCCCGTAGTTTTCTTTAAAAATCCGGCCGGGGGGGAGGGGCGGCCCGGGGACCCCGGTTTAAAAAAAATAA
>CANPPM010000262.1 GCA_947575935.1 uncultured Butyricicoccus sp.
ATTGGCCGGGAGGACGCTTCGAAAGGTCCTGAAATTGAAGTGACAGATTGTGTAGAAGGGTTCGAGGGCGCAGAGGTTCACCTGTATTCTGGCAGTGGTTCTATTGTTTCTTCGGATGACGGAATCAATGCGGCGAATAGCGACCTTTCCGATTACGACTTTGAACTCAACATTTACGGCGGGGAATGGTACGTGGACGCCGGTGGAGATGGACTGGACTCCAATGGAGATATTACAATCAGCGGAGGGACGACTGAGTCTTATGGCGGCTCGGGCGGCGATACCGCAATGGATTGTGATGGGCGGCTCACGGTTGCCGGCGGAACCGTGCTTGCAGTGGACTCTTCCGGAATTACGCCGGCGGGCGCGTATATCCTTTTTGACAATAGAAGCGGTGAGGGAAAACGCCGTTCCGAAGGGTCCGCCGACGCAGCCGGAACAACGGGAACTGTTGCAGTCACTGAAACAGCGGAGCGTCTCGCGGTCGCCGTTTCGGAAGGGGATGAACTTCTGATTATGGATCGTTTCGGAGACACGGTATATACGGCTGTCAGCATTCGGGACGCCAGCTGTGTCATGTTTGCATCGGAGGCGCTGGAAGAAGGGGAAGCGTATACGCTGTATATTGACGATATGGAGGCAGGAACAGCAACTGCCGTTACTGCAGATACTTCCAGCGGCGGCCGGGGCGGCGGAAAGGGGACAGAAAATGAGTCGCCCAATCAGCCGCAGGCCGGGGAACAACAGCCGGCAAATGGGACCGTTTTGTTTCAGGACGTTGCGGAAACAGACTGGTATTACGAAGCGGCCGCATGGGCGGTGAAGCAGGGCATTGCTTCTGGGACGAGTGCTACGACGTTTGATCCGGACAGCCCCTGCACACGCGGGCAGATGGCGGTCTTCCTGTGGCGCGCTGCAGGGTCGCCGGCTGTGCAGAATACAACGAGCCCTTTCTTCGATGTAAAAGCTGATGCGTATTATCATGACGCAGTACTATGGGCGGCAGAACAGGGGATTACTGCCGGGGTAAACGCGTTTTCATTTAGCCCAGACACCACGGTTACCCGCAGCCAAACGGCAGCGCTTTTGTTCCGTGCCGCGGGTTCGCCGGCAGCGGTAGGCAGCATTCCCTTTTGGGATGTGCATGCCAGTGATTATTATGCCTCCGCAGTCCGGTGGGCTGTGGAAAAGAATATCACAGTAGGGACAAGTGAAGCCATGTTCAGCCCTGACGCGGACTGTACCCGCAGCCAAATCGTAGCTTTCCTTTACCGGTGGCGCAACGGATAACAGCCGCATCGGTATTGATATTCATACGTTATCCCGCTTGCGGAAAAACAAATTCTGTTGCATCATGACTTAAAAATAGCAAAGCAGAGCGCCGGCCCCGAAGGGCTGGCCTCTCTGCTTTCACCTGCGCCCTGTTTGCCGGCGCTGCGTATAGGTTATCCGTTATTCATAGATACTGCCTGACTGCTGTAACGAAACGGGTTTGAGGACCCATCAAAGCGCCGCGGTGTTTGCAAAACCGCGCCGTGTAGAGATGATCCACTGACGCATATTGTGTTTGCGGTGTATTGTGCTGGAGGAGGCAGCTTACTTGTCCTTTAACTGAAACCGTGCAACAAGTTCCTTCAGTATGGCGGCTTGGCCGGATAACTCCTCGCTGGCGGCAGCGCTTGCCTCAGCGGTTGCTACGTTGTTTTGGACGACACTGGCAATCTGGTCAATGCCACTGGCGATCTCCGCCGTATTATCGGCCTGTTGCTTGGTGTATTCCGCGATATCACTGACCAAGCCGCTCATTTTATCCGCCTGTTTTACAACCAACATCACAGATTGTGCAGTATCCTGCGCGGCGCAAGCGCCCTGTTCCATAGATGCCACCGTTTCGCTCAGCAACGCAGAAGTCTCCTGCGCTGCTGCGGAGGATTTTCCGGCCAGATTTCGAACCTCATCTGCCACAACGGCAAATCCCTTTCCGGCCGCACCCGCACGAGCGGCTTCTATCGCAGCATTCAATGACAGAATGTTGGTTTGGAAGGCGATCTCTTCAATCGTCTTGACAATCCGATAAATCTCTTCGGATTTGTCGCTCGTTCGCCGGATCACCTCGGTCATATGCTTCATCTTGCCGCTGCTTTCGATCAGCCCACTCTTGACACCCTGCGAAATCAGATTGGCTTCCTGTGCGTCCCGTGCAATTTGGCTGACGCTTTCGGATACGGCATCCATATGCTTTGCCAGCGTTTCGACTGCGGAGGCCTGCTCGGTCGATCCCTGCGACAGGGTCATTGCGCCGCTGGAGACCTGCTCTGCACCGATTGCCACATCCTGAGAGGCGGCCTGCAGCTGCCGCATTGTACCTCCCAATACGCTGGAAATTTCCTCAAGGGAATGTTTGATTTTTGCAAATTCCCCCGCATAGTCGTGTGCGAGTGTAAAGGTCAGATCTCCTGCTGCAATTTGCCGCAGCGTTTCCGCAATCTCGTTAATGTAGCCGACATAATCCCGCAGCCGGATGGTCACCCGATTGAAATCGTCCGCCAGAATACCCAACTCGTCCCGGGACTGATAACGGATGGTTTGATCAAGCTCCCCCTCTGCAATCTTGGTCGCTACAAAGCTCAGCTCTCTGACAGGCCTGCCAATGATGCGGCGGGCCTGCACGACCACCAGCAGCGTCAGTAGCGCCACCGCCAGCAGCGCCACCAGCAGCATAATACCGGTCAGCTGGTACAATTCCTGCAGAACCTCCGACCGTGATACGTAGGCAACCGCCGCCCAGCCGCTGTCCGGTACCTCGGCAATTTGTATATATGTATTGGAAAAGACGGAAAGCCCTGTTTTACCGGCTTTGATCTGTTCCTCGGCATAAACATACATTTCATCGTTGATTTCATGCAGCTGTTTACCGGTAATTTCCCGGTCGCGATGGCCGATGATGGTATCCGTCCGGGTATCGACCAGAAAGATGCCGCCGGTTTTTTCAAGCCGTACTTCGCCAACAATCTTGGAAATTGCATCCAGGTAAACGTCCGCTGCTGCAACGCCGCGAACGTCCCCACGGCTGTTTTTCAGTATGCCGGAAGCGCCCACGACATAGGACTGGCTGTCCTCGTCAAAATATACGTCCCCCAGCATAAAGTCCTCTGACTGGATGCCGTTTTGATACCAGCTTTTGGTTTTCGCGTCATAATCCGGCCCCGGAATAAACGAATCATGGTACAGTGCCCCGTTGGTCAACGCCACATAGAGCCCGGCAGGGTAGGCGTCGTTCTGGCTGACGGTATGGCTGATATATTCCCGGATTTCGGGAATATCCATATCCGCGTATTGGATCGTATCACGCTGCATCTCTAGCATGGTAAGCGTTCGGTTCATCCAGGCGCTGGTCTCCTGCAGGGTCCGATCGGTGGTTGCCTGCAGAAGATCCTCGCTCATATCAAGCAGTGTGTGAGACATCTGAAAGTAAACTACCGAAAGCAGGATTGCCACCGCAGCTACAACGCTGCAAACAATCGCCGACGCCAGTTTGGCCGTAATTCCGTATCCCCGGCGTATCGGCGCAACTGCTCTCTCCTCTTTTTGTTTCATACCTTTTTACACCCTTTCCCATTGCTTTTTGCAGTTTTGCGATCGTTTCCGCCACAAAGCCGTAAACTACGATTCTCTATATGAATATTATACCAAAAATACCTAAAAAAACAAGTCTTTCTCCCGTCAATCGACCACATTTGCCGCCGCTTTCCAAGCCGCATGGAGAAAACGCACCGCAGAGGCAGGCGCCTGATCCATAGGACTGGCAGGCAGAGCGCAAAAAATGGAGGACAAGCGGTACGCGCCCCGCACGGGGGGGCGTATCACTTGTCCTCCATCTTGAGCAGACAGTTACGAGCGGCGATCTCAATAAGGCGGCTTTACTTCGTTACGATTTAAAAAGGTTTATCACTGAGGAAATGAAGGTTTACTCCTGTTCCCAGTTGTGCCAGACGTTCTGCACGTCGTCGTTGTCCTCCAAGCCATCAAGCAGTTTTTGCATTTTAACGCGGTCTTCTTCTTTTTCTAGAGAAATATAGTTTTGTGGCACCATTTCGACCTCTGCCTGGACAAAGGTCAGCCCGGCCTGTTCGAGCGCCTCGCGCACTGCCGAAAATTCCTCCGGAGCCGTGTAAATCTGGAAAGACTCTTCGTCGGCCTGGAAGTCTTCTGCACCCGCGTCAAGG
>CANPPM010000263.1 GCA_947575935.1 uncultured Butyricicoccus sp.
TTTTTTCGCCGAAAACAATCCGAAAACCTCAACATCTCCGAACGCCTCCTCACCCACCGCGATAGATGGGCCGCAAAATTCCATATATAAGCAAAAACGATAAAAAAAGCCGCGATACCAGGCCACACTATTGCACAGCCCCATCGCGGTTTTTGGCAGAATATATACTTTTCAGCGAGGATCTCGTTTTGTTGTCCTCAGCCGATGGTCTAATTATAGCATCCACAGACACAGCTCTGCAAGAAGCAACGTTCACAAAATATTCACATATTTTTCGTGCGGAAACAACAGGATTCATAAAAAAAATGACAAAGCGCAGAAATTCCCCCAAAACGTATGATTCCCAGCATATTTCCGATATTATCCAAAAAAAACAAACGCTTACGAAGGATGCCGGACAACACTTCGGGCGCGCGCATCCAAGCCGTCGCCAGACCTGTTTCAAAGGTGATACAACGTTACCGCGGTACCGGCTGTGACTGACGGATAATTTTATAAACCACCGCATGTTCCATCACGAGCGGCTGATCATAAGCAAAAAAGATCACGCCGTCGACCGGCGCATTGATACGCGCCACCGTTTCACCGGTAAACGGATCCGTAATTTCGGCGATATGCGTTCCACGCGCAACTTCGTCGCCGGGCCCCCGCAGGGCATGATAGACCCCGCCGGTCGGGCTGACGACACTGACCAGCTCATCCTCACGGATGACTGAAGCGATATAACCATTGTGGCAGTGATAACGTACGAGGCCAATCCGGTTGAGAAAGCGCAGCACCGCATCCACAGCCTGCCGTGCAGACGGCTCGTCAATCCGCTCTGTCGCCGCGGTATAGACCGAAAATGCGTTGGTATGCCACAGCTGCCAGTTATAATGAAGCGTAGCAGTATCATAGGAACGGGGCGGACGAATGACAACGTAGGGCAGGCCGAACAGGTTTGCAAGACTGGTCGACTGATAACCGGTCTCCATCATGCGCACATGAGGGATAAAATCGCCGGGCAGGTAAAAAGAAGCAAACTGCACCCCATAAGCATAATCGCGCACCTGCCGGAAGATGCCATCCGCAAGCCGCTGTGGCGTTTCGCCGCCGTCATATCCGGGGAACATTCGATTGATGTCGGTATGGTCGACCGCCCAAAAGCGGCTGCCCGTATTCATGGCGTAACCGGCCCCAGCCGAAGGAATCACTAGAATCTCGTGATCCTGCGCGATCAATCCCTTCCCTTCGAGGACCCGCAGCGCCCTTACCAGCTGAGAGCAGACATATTGCTGCTGAATTTCATTGCCGCGTACCGCACCCACGATACAGCAGGCCCGTTCCCCTCTGCCAAAACGAAAACCGACGATTTCCAGCGGGTCACGATAGGCCGCTTTCAGCGTAAACAGCACCTCACGGATCAAAACACGCCACCTCCCAGCATCATGCGCGCAACTACGCTGCCCGCATAGCAGGCAGGATATTCACGCAAGGTAAACAACCAGCCGGCCGCCGGGGCCATGATCTGCTGGACAGGCTCGCCACGCAGCACGTCTACAATTTCTCCAATACACTGGCCTCGCTGCAGCTGCACCCCGTGAGGGACTGCAGGAAGGAACATCCCAGGCTTTTCCGCACTGATCAGGATGACCTCGCCATCGGTAGATTCCACCGGCGCTTTATAGGGCGGAACCGCCCCCGACCAGATGCCAAGATGCGCCATCAGAGCCAAGAGACCGTTGGTCAGCTGGTCGCCGTCGCTTGGGGTAAGCCGCAGGCCGATGCCCATTTCGACCACCAGCGCAGGGATACCGGCTGCATTCAGTGAATACGCGAGCGTAGATTCCAAAACGGTTGCGTTAGGATGTATCCAGATAAAATCCGTATTGAGCAGCCGCGCGAGGGGCAGCAGGCGGTCGGCGTTATTTTCATTCAGGCGTACCTGCAGCGCCTCGCGAAGAAAGATATTAGAGGCGTGCAGGTCAACGGCGCAGGCCGCGCCGCGCAGATCCTTCATCAGCTCGCCGGCGAGATACTCAGGAACCGGGCCGTCGGATGCGCCTGGAAAAATGCGGTTCATATCCAAGTCAAACATCGGTATCCCACGCGAAACCGTATCAATCCCCAGCGGATTGATCGCCGGATAGAGATCCACGATGCCGGTCAGATGCTCCGGCTCAGCCTGGATCCGGCGCTGGAGCGCATAACAGACATACTGCCCCTCCAACTCGTCTCCATGCGTGCCGGTCAGCACGCACAGACGCGGCAGCCCATCCGTCCCCCCTGCCGCAGGGGACAAGCGGTGTTTCCGGATGGCAAGCCGCTCCTGCACCGGCAGGGCGGCCGAAACAACAGTTTGCAGCAAAACGATCAGTCCTTTATTGAGATTCGCCCCCCGGACGCCAAGCGTCCGGACGTTTGAGATTCCGGCAGCAGGTATGCCAGATCCCCCCTATTTCCGGAACGGTACGGAGCGGGGGCCGGCGGCGTCAAATTCCGCCGGCGGACACACTACTGAAGCCACCCTCTAATGCGTGCTCGAATGGTCTACCGTGAGCGTGCTGTGAATCTCCGCCCGCTTGATCTGGCAGCCCTTTGACAGCGCGATCAGTGCAACGTCATCACTGTCCCTCCCGTGCGCAATCTTAAGATACTGATGGTCGCACACCTTCCCGGATACAGGATCGACCGGAATCCAACGCGCGCCGTCCCAAATTTCAATCCAAGCCGACGCGCCATGTCCCGTTAGCCCGATCACATAACGGGCCGGAATATGGTCCAGCCTGCACAGCGCAAGCACAATATGCGCAGCGTCCTCTGCAGGGCCCGTCCGTTCCTCCATTGCCTCCTCTGCGGTATGATGGGCAGGACTGCCCGTACGGCAGGAAAATTCCTCCCGCAGCATCGTGCTAAAGTGCCTCGTCCGATCCAGCGCGTCGCCAACTGCCGAGTGATGCAGATAAAATACACGGAGAAGCCCGCCGACACAGGTGCGGCCTGTCGGGCCTTCGTACAGTTCCAGGCAATTTTCCTCCCATTGCTCCGGTTCCATCCGCGCCTTTCCACTGACCGTAAAGGCCAGCCGCGCGCTTGTCCCATGGTGAATCCCCGTCAAGATGCGATTTCCAAGGGGATCCCGTTTTTCCAACACCGCGCTGCCTGCGGGCGTTGCATAATGCTGCCGCTTCAAAATTTGCCGCCCCGTATTATCAGGCACTCGGACGGCGTAGCCGAAATTGGCCGTCGGCGCGGCCATGGAGGCGGTTATGGTATAAGAAAAAGTAATAGTAGGCATAAAATACCTCCTAAGCACCGGCCATTCCGGCCTGATTACTTCCTATATTATATATGAATTCCTGCAAAAAAACAATGCGGTTTTTCAAAAAAAGAATTTTCGGTCATTCCGCGGGCCCTGTCCGCCCCTCCCCGCCACCTGCACCGCCCGAGTTTCTGCTGCAGCGGTGTTTTCATCCGCTGTTCATTGGATAGAGAATGGAAGCCTTTTTTTGTGCATCCTCAACGAATAAAATGGAAATTTTTTCACATTCGCGTGCAGGGAGAACCCAAAATCCACCGAGACTGCAGCGCACCGGACCGCATGCTGCACGGCACACCCAAAACACCCGTGTTCTGCCTCTACCAAGCATGCCGCGGAAGAAATGCCGTTTGAAGGTAATTTTACACGATTTTTGCACACCCTTTTGGGAGTTCTCTGCATTCTTCTCTGCGGAAGCGCCGGCCGCAGCAGCCGGCGCTGTCTCGTCAGAGCGCACAAAAAACGTAGAAAACGGGCGAAAGACAGCGCAAATAACCCACTCACCCACTTGAAAAATTACCATTTACACGCCGTACAGCGCATGTTATAATAGCCGCAGGCGTTTTAAAGCCACTTTCGGAAGCATTCTTTCAAAATTAGCGCAAAATGCATAAAAAAAGCTTCATTTTCTGCAGCTGCTGTGTTATAATAAGGGCAGAATCTCTTGAGACACAGCCTTTGGCGTCTGGATACAGCCCTCTTGGGGCGTCTGCTGCAACGCTCCGCTCCGTCCCGGCTGCCTGTAGGGGATTCTGCCCGCTCCCCAATCTCCGATTTTGAAAGCGAAACAAACGGCGCGGCGCCTGTACGCTGAAAGGCGGACGATGCGGGAGCTTACGGACACCGCCGCCCCATATGCCGGCTCGGACATACGCAAGCGGTTTTCCCGGCTTACAAAACGGTCTCGAGG
>CANPPM010000264.1 GCA_947575935.1 uncultured Butyricicoccus sp.
TTGAAAGAGCTGTGAAAGAGGTAATTGCTTATTCCGAAAATGAGATTGGGAAAAAGACAAGGGCTGTGAAAATCAAGTTGGCAATCGGCTGTGCCGCTGCTTGTGCTGCACTCCTTGCTTTCCTGATATTTATATATTCTCCTGTTATTTTTCAACGTGGAAATCCTATCCCATACTTGGCCGCAGCTATGCAGATCAACGAGGATAGGCCGTATGTCCAAGTTGCTGTTAATGATAATGCTGCTATATATATATCACACCGCGGCGAATGTCCGGCCTTATTCAATTATATAGAAGATACTTGGAATGCGACATTTAGGGAGCAAATGGGCGGAACATATTTTTTTGTAACCGATGCAGATACACTTATGGTATCAGCTGAAGTTTACTGGGCGAAATTTACCGTATGGACAATTCCGAATGTCACGTTAGCTGGCGGATAAAATGGAGAAAAAATATGACAACCCTGAAAAGATATTTTATGGAAATCATAGCTGTTTGTATTCCTGCAATAATCGTTTTCCTGTGCTTTAGGCCGTATCAAATGAAGGCATTGGCCGCGCTATAACAATTATTGGAAAAATTGGGGAGGGAGAAAACAGGGGATAAAAACGGTTGATTTTTTGTGTTAGGTGAAAGGTGCGATTTCTCCCTTACCTTCACGAGCCTTGAAAATTGAATACACGGTATTGCAGGCATAAAACCCCTGTGAACAGCGGTAACAGGTGCGCCGCCATGACGACAGCTTCGGGCTGTGGACGGGCAAGCTGGCCCGCGCTACGCAAACTTTCAGCCGGTTCCGACAGGCCGGTACGCGACGATAGCATCGAGGATTTTGTTACGCGGACACAGCATTTTTCGGCGCGGCTGTTCTGTTTCAAAGGAGGATACAGGACTATGCGTAATGCGATTATTCAACTGCCGAACGGCGGGTGCGCCCAGGCTATACAGCCCTTTGGGGCTGGGAAACTCGGCATGACGATAGACGGGCACGTCGATTGCACCGGCATTGGCCGGAATGTCCTGCGGATTGGGCGTAAGACCATCATCCGCGTCGATGTTATCTGCGTCTTGATGGAGATCCACCTGCTGGACTGCGACCAGGTGCAGCAAGTGACTTGAATTGAAAACACAGACGGCATGCTTGCAGCGGCTGCGGTTCTCTTTTATAATGTGACCATCACATCACGACAGCGACCTTTGCCGCCATCGAAAGGGGTACGGCTATGGCAAAGGATTCTGTTGGAAAAAGGGGAAGAAGCGGTATTACCGCTTTTATGTCGAGGACGCAAGCGGCAGCCATCTGCAAGCCTACATGGACCTGTTGCGCTGCCCTTTCTGGCGGGAGCATTGCTTTTACGGATTCCCATTATTTTTTGTCAATTCATACCGTTTTATATCTCTATTTTTGCATCCTCTTGCAATTTGTGCAATATTTATTTTTCGAGGCATAGACGGTCGGGAATAGAAGGGGCAAGCTGGTTTTAAATAGCCGGAAAGATTTTCAAAGGGTGTCGCAATTTGGTCCGTTGAGGGATATTCTGTATGAAAGGAGAGAAACGCTATGGGACTGATAAAAGGCGAAGGCGGACGCGGGGACGCAGATGAGACAATCGAGGTTTACGCGGATCGGGTGTGTCGTTTGGCGTTTGTACAGAACCGCTCTAAAAGTGGCGCAGAGGACGGCAAGCCGCTGTTGCCCATTTCCGGGATGATGCTGTACCCCCAATGCAACCGATGACGGCGATGAAACTGATTTCCTGCTGATTACATATAAAAACGGCGGTACCCAATTCAAAGAATAAATATTGCACAAATCGAATGAGAATGCGAAAGTAGTGCCATGAAACGGTATGAATTGACAAAAAGCAATGGGAACGCGTGAAAGTGGATTGAGCACGCTTTCCTCGAGTTTTCAAACAGAACCTAATCCTTGGATACCCTGATTGGGTGCAAATCGTCAAACAAGGTCCGGAATTTATGGGGGGTAAGGCCTGTTTTCTGTTTAAAAGCGCGGATAAAGTTTGCAGAAGAGGAGAACAGGCAGTCAAGCGCGATCTGCTCCACACTGTCGTGGGATTCGGACAAACGTTTTTTTGCATAGGTCAGTCGGAGGTCTGCCAAATAGGTATGTGGGGATACTCCGGTTTCCTGGCGGAAGCGTCGGGCAAAGTAAAAGGGGCTGAGAGAGACCGACTCTGCAATATCCTGGTTGGAAAGGTTTTCCCGATAATGCGTCTCCATAAACTGTTTGGCCTGTGCGATCTGTGGGGAGATTATACACGATTTGTTCCCTTTTTGGTTGAGCAGCGCGAGCAGGTGATGGATGGTATAGGAAATCCGATCATCCGCATCCGGGCCTGCCGGAAGCAGATCAAGGATGCAGATAAAATCCTGCTCCAATGCCGGCATCTGCGGGAAGTGCGCTTTGTGTTGTTCCCAAAGCAGGTCGCAATAGGCCTGTGAAGCGCACCCGTGGAAATGGAACCAGTAGAATTCGGCCTTTGATTCGGTGTAATAGTGGTGTAAACAGTTGCAGTCCAGCAATACCACATCATTGCATGTCGCGTCGAATTCTTGCCCCCGGTATGAAAAGTGCAAGACACCGCTTTTGATAAAAAACAGCAAAAAGGCATTAAAATGTTCCCGGTGAACACCGTATGGTGCACAGCAGCGGTAGAATGCACCCCAATAGCCGCAGAATAGGTTTTTTTTGGCAAAAGCGGAGGATGTATGGAAGTAAATACCTTCCTTCTGCAGGATGCCGGACTCGGCTTGCAGCAGCCCCTTATGTGTGATCCCCATTGTGAGAGCACCTCCCGAAAAACCGTTTTTAAAAAGAGAGCAAGAAATGAATAGAATTAGCACGCTGTGAGAGTGACAGCCGCACAAAAATATGATAACATACATTCAAGAAATGGGCAAGGCCCAAAATGAGGAGCGATTGATAATGAAAGCAATTCGGATTGGTTTGATTGGTGCTGGCTGGATGGGAAAGGCCCATACCACTGCATTTCACAATGCAAAGATGATTTTCGGGGATGATATGCCGGTTTTTGAGCTGGTTAGTGACGTAAATGAGGAACAGGTTTCGGCGTTTGCGGCAGCAATGGGATATCGTCGTTACACCACGTCATGGATGGATGTGGTTACGGACCCTGACGTAGACCTGATCGATGTTGCGACTCCAAACTGTATGCATTATGAAATGGCAAAGGCAGCGCTTGAGCATGGAAAGCATGTTTTTTGCGAAAAACCGTTGTCGCTGAGCGCGGAGCAGTCCCGCGAGCTGGCCGGCCTTGCGAAAGCAAAGGGCGTGGTTAATTACTGCGGTTTCTCCAATATTATGAATCCCGCAAACCTTTATGTGAAGGAGCTTGTGCAGTCCGGCAAGCTGGGAAAAATCATGCGTGTTCACGCGACTTACGATCAGGATATGTTGCTCGACCCGTCGATTCCGATTGCATGGCGGCATATCAATAAGTTGGCTGGCTCGGGTGCGCTGGGCGACCTGTGCAGCCATCTGCTTTCAGTTTCGCAAATGGTGATTGGTGATATCGAGGAAGTGTTGGGTGTGCAGTCTATCGTTATCCCGGAACGCCCGGTCAAGGCAGGTTCCTCCGAACTGGGTAAGGTGGAAAACGATGACCTGATTACCTTCCTTGTGAAGTACAAAAACGGTGCAATTGGCGATTTCTCATCCTCCCGCGTTGCAACGGGACGCAAAAATTATTTCTACTATGAGATCCAGGGAACCGAGGGAACCGTAGTTTACGACCTTGAAAGAATGTGCGAAGTTCAGGTCTACTTTAAGGCTGATGCGGATAAGGACAACGGCCGTGACTGTGGATTCCGCACCGTACTACTTAATCCTCAGCACGAGGGTTTCAAATGGTTCCAGCCGGCGGGGGGCATTGCTATCGCGTTCGACGATATGAAAACTTTGCAGGCGCACGCGTTGATGCAGGCGATGCACGGCGGCAGCTATCTCTGCGACTTCGAAATGGGCGCAAAGGTAGATGGCATTATCAGTGCGGTGCTCCGTTCGGTGCAGTCCCGTCAGTGGGAAGCTTGCTGAGGAGGTATCACAATGTTTCATCATGTAAAGTTGGGGATTGCACCCATTGGCTGGACAAATGACGATATGCCGCAGTTGGGCGGTGAGTTGACCTTTGAGCAGATGATTTCTGAG
>CANPPM010000265.1 GCA_947575935.1 uncultured Butyricicoccus sp.
CGGCGATCTTTGAGGTTGCAGATTACGGAATCTGCGGCGATTTGTTCAAAGTCGTTCCGATGCTCATTGAAGAGGTTAAGGCTGCTAAGGCTGCCAAGTAATTTCTTTCTTTCCCCAAAAGCCTTTCGGAATCTCCCGTTAGGCCGCCGTACAGCCTGACGCGCGGCCCTCTATATAGAACGGATGCCAGGGGCGCAGCCGGCATTTCGTCGTGGCTCAACCATTAAAAAGCCGCAGGAACAACGTTCCTGCGGCTTTTATAGCGTTTCAAGCGTTTCAAAAGAAGGTCTGCGCGGCCTGCCGGAGAGAGTAGGCTGCCTTTCGGGGGTATGCGCTTCTTCGGGGGCGGAGCTTGTGTCTGCGGCGCAGGCGGCTCGGCTTAGCCGTAGACGCGGGCAACTGCTTCACGGGCGAGCTGGACCCAGCGCGCAGCATTTTCAGGCCGGCCGCCCAGCGTATGGTTGTCCTTCATGAGCAGTTCGACACGGTTTCCGCATTGTTTGCAGAAAGTGAGAAGTTCATCCAGGCCGCGGCGGATGTGATCCTCATCCGGGTTCGGTACGGCAATATCGGTCGGGCTGACCTTACAGCAGTAGACATAGTCGCCGCCCAGCAATTCGCTCATTTTGCGGCTGTCTGCCCACGGGGATACCGAGACACGGCGCAGGCGCGGGATGGAAGCCTTTACATATTCCCAGCGGCGATCCAAAGCCTCGCAGCAGCCATAATAATTCAGCCCAAAGCGTGAGGCAAGTTCATGCTGATAGGGCAGGAGAAATTCGTTTACCATTTCCGGAGAAACTTCGCTGGTTTCCTGTGCTTCGTTGAAGCCCCACATGTCCATCAGCCGGACATGGCCTGGCGTACCATGCAGCGCATCGGTCCAGCCCGTGCCGCCTGAACCGATATACATGCTGCCGCAGTTGCTCGGCAACAGGCCGTTTTGCTCCAAATAATCGAATTTGCTAAGGTAACCGTCGGTAAAGCGGCGCATCATCTCATGTACTTTGTCTGGGAAGTCGTAGAAATCGCACATCATATTTTCCATACCGCGCAGGTTGGAGTAGGAAAGGGAGAGATCGGGCGACCACCACCATTTATGCCGGAATTCCACATCCAAAATGCCGTCAAATACTTCCTTTGCCAGCGCAAAGGCGCGGTTGGAGGCCTCCCAATCAATGTGGATTTCGGGCGTTTTGATGGCTTCGGATACGTCAAGCGCCTCGAATTCATCTTCATCCAGCGCAGCCAAGGGGGATTTCCAGACGTATGCTTCGCCCTTGGTCGGATCGCCGACGCGTTCTTCCGCAAGGCCCCACCCGGTGTCTTCGGCCTGATACGGGATATAAAGCTTGGCTTCGACCACCTTGTCATCCTGCAGAACGGCGGCCCAGTGGATTTCTTTGCGCAGCCACATTTCCCAATCCTGCGCCATTTCTCCCTCACATTGGATGGTTTTCGCCCAAGGGAAGATTTCATTCCAGCCATTTTCGCAGTCAATGAAAATGACCGGCTGTTCGGTTTTTAAATCGTTGTGCGCTGTCCAGAGCGCCGCCTTCTCCCGCTCGCAGGGGCGTTCGGCCAGCTCGCGCAGCCTGAGGCCCAGCTCGCGCAGTACCGTACGGTCATGGTCGGAAACGACGCACTGCTCCAGCGGCCACCCATGTACCATCAGGTTGCCGCCTTGTCCTTGGTCGATGCGGTTTGCGCCCGTTATTTTGTCTGCTTTCATGTTTGATCACATATCCTTTCTCGAAATGGCTGCAGGCTCTGCCGTGAAGCGGCGGGTGAAAATACGCTGTAGCAGCGCGTTTCCGCTGTCCGGTAGCTCTTGCTTATTTTATCATAGAACGGAGCGGAGCGCAAATGCGCAGCAAAGCGTGGGCAGGCGCTTTTGACACCGGTTTTCTGGCTGGACGCTGAAAAAAGAGAGAAAAAAAGTGTGTTTAACCAGATGATGCAGCTGGAAAGGGCGTATTTCGGACAAAAACAGCGCTTGGCGTGCCTGTGGGAACATACCTGCGGCCGACGGGAAAAAATTTGCTTCCGGCGTGGAGAAAAATCTGCGTGTTTTTCGAACATCCTGGAGTTTGATGGAATTGCTTTTCGGGGGATTCCGTGATATAATCAATACTTATTCAGGAGGACTTCTGCGCAAGGATCGGGAGTTTCTGCGGGGATGATGCAGAAGGCAGAAGATTGTTCAAAAAATCGGCAACCATGTCCAAGAAAGAATGTGCGCCGGATGGTATGATAGAGACAGTTAAAAAACGGTGCACGCCACCGCCAAACATCAGGAAGCGCCGGCCTGTAGACCGCGGCAGGCTGATCCTGCTTCCGTAAGATCTGGAGGATTGAGCATGAGCATTTTAAACGAAATCAGTTCCTGGCTGCAGCAGGGGCGCGCCCCTAAGGTCAAGGCTTGTGTCCAGCAGGCGCTCGACGAGGGGATCCCGGCTGGTGAGATCCTGGAAAACGGTCTGTTGGACGGCATGAACATCATTGGGCAGAAGTTTAAGAACAACGAGGTTTTTGTACCTGAGGTACTGATTGCGGCGCGTGCGATGACAAAGGGCGTTGAGCTGCTGCGTCCCCACCTGGTAGCGGATGGTGTGGAAGAAAAGGGCACCGTCGTCCTGGGGACGGTAAAGGGGGACCTGCACGATATCGGTAAGAACCTGGTCCGTATGATGATGGAAGGCAAGGGCCTGAAGGTAATCGATCTCGGCGTCGATGTGCCGGTTGAAAAATTCTTGGATGCCGCGCGCGAAAATAATGCCAAGGTCATTTGCTGTTCGGCGCTGCTGACCACCACTATGGGCGAGATGCGCAGTGTGGTTGAGGCAGTCGGCGCTTCTGAGCTCCGCGGACAGGTACGCGTCATGATTGGCGGCGCACCGATTACGCAGACGTTCTGTGACCAGATCGGCGCAGACCGCTACACGGCGGATGCGGCGACTGCGGCGGAAGCTGCACTCGAAATCTGCATCGCATAATCCAAACGAAAGCGGCGGGGCTACGGCCCCGCCGCCTTTGATGCAGGCCGGCCCGGCGCCGGCCCAGATAGGAAAGGAGAAGACTGTGGATGTTCTGGAGCAGTGCCTGCAGCTGTGTAGATATTTTACCCAACTGACTGGCGTGCATTGTACGATGTTGAATGTGCTGACCAAGGAGTTTGCAGCGCCGCCCTTTCAAAGCGGCTGTATGCTGGAGGCCGCCAGCTGCCTGGCCTCTCGTACCCATTTATTTGGCGCGTACGAGGCCCAGCGCTGGGAGGGGAAATATATTTACTGCTGCCCGCGCGGGCTGGCGTTTTGCGCGGTGGCGCCGCAGGTTTCCGCGCCGCCGGTGGAACAGTGCATGATCATTGGCCCGGTTGTCATGGCAAACAATCCGGAGGATCCCTTCGAAGATCCGCTGGAGGATCCGGAAAGCCTGCGGGGGATTCCGCGGATGAGTACCGCACAGGTGTATGCGCTGTGTGAGTTGGCCGCCGCCGCGCTCTCGACGTTTCCGCGGGTGAACCTGACCGGGACTGCCGCCGGGAATTCCGCTGCCTTCCTACAGATGATGTATGACCGTGCGGTCGACGTACGTCCCCTTGCCTATCCGATTGAAAGCGAGCACCGGCTGCAGGAGCATATCCGCACAGGCAATAAATCCGCTGCGCAGATGCTGCTGAATGAATTATTGGCGCAGTTGTACGCCAGCACCGGAAATGATCTTGTGCAGATCCGTCCCCGCATTCGAGAGCTGTTGGTGCTGATGAATCGTGCGGCCATTGACGGCGGCGCGGATACGGATGAGATTTTCAGCCTGAGCTGCCGCTACGAGCGTGAGTTGGATTCGATGGACAGCATTGAGGATCTGAACCGTTGGCTCGGGGTGATCCTGCACCAGTTTATCGGCTTTGTGTTTGATTTCAGTGCGATTAAACACCAAAATGTCATTTTTAAGGCGACTGCTTATGTAAAGGAGCATTTGTCGGAGCGGCTTTCGCTGGATCAGGTGGCCGCTCAGGTCTATCTTTCGAAGTCGTATTTTTGCCGGATCGTCAAGAGCGAGCTGGGATGTACATTCACGGAGTATGTCAATCATCTGCGCATTGAGCGGAGCAAAGCGTTGCTGCGCGGTACCCGGATGTCGATCGCCGAAATTTC
>CANPPM010000266.1 GCA_947575935.1 uncultured Butyricicoccus sp.
GCGCCGACCCATGACAGACACCCACTGCGCCGCCGGCCGGCCCGTCTCTGTTTGGACGGGCCGGCCGGACAACGATCGCAATCCAGGGATCAGCTGGAACAAGCTACATACCGGCACGCCAGTTCCCGGAACTGCTGCCGCTGGGGAAGAACGCGGCCGGGAAGCTGCCTGCAGGCGCATCCGCGTCCCCGCCGTCTTCTTCTTCCTCCTCGGCGTCTTCCGGCGTACCGGAAGATACCGGCTCCTCTCCGCCCTCTTCTCCATCCCCGGCCGCCGGCGAGCCCGGCAGTACCGGCGCTGTGGGCGTGGCTGCCGCATTCGGATCCGCCCCCGGCTCCACCGGCTCACCATTCTCATCGACCGCAGCATCCAGATCCCGGGACTGCATCACGACCTCTTCCTCGCTCACTGGAATCACGCGGTAGCTCGGATGCCCCTCCCAAAGGATCTCACCGGAAACCTCAATCTCACAAAACAGCGACGGGGAAGTCTCCTCAACAAATTTTTTAGCAAAACGCATTTTTCGTTCCAGCTGCTCCATCGTGCCAAAACGAATGTACATATGTCCGTCACAGCCGATGCGCACATTCTCCATATCGGACAGGTTGATAAAATCAACCCGGCTCATCAGCTCCTGCTCTTCCAGCAGCGTCAACAATACGGTCAGCTGCCGCAGACGGTCATCCCGCCGCATATTCAGCCATTTCCCGACCTCCACATCGTCAACGGTAACCCCGGTCACAACTGGAATCTCCCCCAGGCGATCCATGCTGACCTGTTCGAGCAGCTTGCCGCTGGCATCCATATAATAATACGTCGTTCCGCTGCCGACCGCGGCTGCAGGAACGGCATCCACAACATGAATTATGACCTGATTGGGCGGTTTCTGCTCGACGCGGACGGTATCCAAATACGGATATTCGTCAAACAGGCGGTTTCGCACCGTACGCCGGGACAGCAGGAACAGGTTGTCCCCCTTTTCAATCGCCGCTGTTTCCAGCAACTGGGCGTCGGTATAGCGGGAATGCCCCACAATCGAAACCGTCTCCACTTTAAAAAACAGCGTCAGCGCCAGGATCCCCATCCCTAAAATCAGCGCGAGCGTCAACAGCCGGTGAAACAGCAGATACCGCCGCTGACGCTTCAGCCGCTGCTTTTGCCGCTCCGCACGGCTGTCCGGGGCGGCATGTCTGCGCCGGCGGCTTCGTATGCGCTGCGCGCGCTGGGGAAACAGGACTGTGCTCAGCGGCGGACGCCTTTTGCGTCTCCTTCGCCCGGCGCCCTCCTGTGCAGGGGAGGCCGGCGAAGCCTGCTGCCGGCTGCCAGGAGACTGCTGCCACTGGCTTGGCTCAGCAGGACGCTGTCCGGCCGGGCTGCCGCGCGCCCCTGTCTGTCGCGGCGCAGAGGGCTGCTGCCACTGCTCTGGGATTCCGGAAGCAGTCGGGGTAATCTCGATCTCCTTGCGCACGGGACGCCGTTTATTCTGTTGTCGCGTCCGGGTCGGCATGGATAGGGTCACCTCGATTTGTTAGGAAACGCAGCCGTTCCGCCCCTTCAAGGACGAAAAAAATGCGTTGTCCGGTATGAGAGCGATTTTGCTTTGCCCTTGCGCGTAAAAACTGTGCCAATCAGGCCAGGATGAAACCTGGTTTGTAAAAAAATGGATCTCAATATGCTGTTATGCTCTCATTCCCTTATCTTTATCATCTTATATGTTACGGAAGAGGTTGTCAATGGTCAAATTTTCCGGAACTGGAGAAAATCCGCATGCATTCAACCGGCCAGCCTGCTGTTGAAGCGGCAGGCTGGCCAGCAATGCAGAGAAAGGATGCGGCATCCTCGGGGCGCGGGAGGTCACGCCCTCAGCACCTCTTTGAGCTGGGCATAGATCTCACCGTCCGCATCCCTGGCGGAAAGCCCTGCCGCAGCGCGGCGCATCCCAGCCAGCTGCGTGTCGTCGGCCAGCAGCTCCTTTGTCACGGAAAGCAGCTGTTCAGGGGTACAGCCGGGTTCCAGAATCACCCTGCAGGCCCCGGCCTCCTCCAGCGCACGCGCATTTTTCTCCTGGTGGTTCTCCGCCACGTACGGCGACGGCACCATGACCGACGGCCTGCCCAGCGCGCACAGCTCGCCAATCGTCGCCGCGCCCGCCCTGCAGATAATCAGATCCGCCGCAGCCATCCGGTCGGCCATATCATATATATATTCTGTCAGTTCAATCTCAGGATGGTCTGCCAGCTCCGCGCCGTGTTTTCTGATTTCGTCCGGCATCCACTTTGCCGCGGCAGCGCCCGTTGCGTGGATATGCCGGAAGGATACGCCCTCCTTGGCCTCCAATGCGAGCATCCCCGCCATATGGCGATTCATGTACAGCGCCCCCATCGATCCCCAGAACGAGACAACCAGCCTGTCGCGGTCGGCCAGCCCGTAACGTGCGCGCGCCTTTTTCCGATCAGCCGACAGGATCTCCGGCCTGACCGGCGCGCCGGTCAGGCGGATGTTGTCCCGCCCCCCCAGCAGCGCGCGCGTCTGTTCAAAGCAGATCAGCACCCGGTCGGCCTTGGGCGCCAGCTGCTGGGTAACCTTGCCGGGCAGTGCATTGACCTCCAGCAGCACGGTCGGGATCCCCATCTGCTGCGCCGCTTTCACAATGGGAAACGAAACATAGCCGCCGCAGCCCAACACACAGTCAGGCGCCGCTGCACGCAGCAGCTTTTTGGCCCGATGTACCGCAGTCACCGTCAGACAGGCCGCCTTCACATTGTGCGCCAGTCCCTGCGGCGTCATCCTGCGCGACAAACCGATGATATCAATCTGATCGAGCGGATATCCTTCCCGCGGGACCAACCGGCTCTCTATGCCCTTCTTCGTGCCTGCAAAGCGAATGACCGACCCCGGCTCATGCTCCATCACATAACGAGCAATGGCAAGGCCGGGCGTAACATGCCCGCCGGTACCGCCGCCGGTGATATACAGATTCATAGGCGAGTGCTTCCCCCTTATTCCGTGTCAATGGTATAACGTGATACATTCAGTAAAATCCCCATTTCAGCCAGCTGAATCAGCAGCGCCGTACCCCCATACGAAAAGAACGGCAGCGCCGCGCCCGTCACCGGGAAAATCCCCGTCACGACAAACAGGTTCAGCAGCGCCTGAATCGCAAGCTTTGCCGAAATGCCGGTCGCCAGCAAGCATCCGAATTTATCCCGCGCAGAGCGGGCAATATAAAACCCCCGATAAATCAAATAGGCGAACATCACCAGGATCAACAGCGCGCCAAACAGCCCCATTTCCTCACACCACGCCGAAAATACAAAATCGTTCGCAGGTTCCGGGATAAACAGGTGCTTTTGCCGGCCCTGTCCGAGCCCCAGCCCCCAGACGCCGCCCGAGCCAATGGCAATATGGCTCATGGCTGCCTGCCAGCCGCTCTTGCGCAAATCAAGAAACGGGTCGAGCCAGGAGGCGACACGTCTCTGCGCATACTCATTGGTGACAATATAGGCAATTGCAGCAACGCTGCTGCCGACGCCGACCGGTACAAAATACCACACTTTAATGCCCGCTACAAACAGTACAATGAGCCCAATGGCAAAAATGATAACTGTCCCCGACAGGTGGCTCTGCAGGACCATTGCGCCCGCAATCACCGCCAGCGCCTCCAAAAACGGCATGACCCCCCGCCGGAAGGTGCGCAGCTCTTCAACCGGCATATGCGCAGCGACATAAGCAAAGGAAATGATGACCGCAACCTTCATCAGCTCGGAGGGCTGGAAGGTCAGCAGATCGCCAAACCCGATCCAACGCTTGGCGCCTTTTACGGTTTTCCCAATGAAGGGGGTCAGGTACATCAGTACCAATACCGCGCCAAAAAAGTATTTGTGGAAAAACCCGTAAAAATGATAATTGATGCGGGAAATCACCAACATCGCAAAAACACCTGCAATCGCAAAAATCCCCTGCCGGTAAAGATAGAACATCCCGTTCCCTTTGTTATAATAGTAGGAATAAACATAGCTTGCGGTGTACAGCGCAAGCAGCCCGGTCGCCATCAGCAGCAGCACCATGAACAGCAGCGGGCCGTCCATGCCCTTTTTCCTGCGCGGCACATCCGCAGGCTGCGCAGGCGGCTGC
>CANPPM010000267.1 GCA_947575935.1 uncultured Butyricicoccus sp.
CCTGAAAGACTTTTTCCGTTCCTACAAAGATTTTACCGACCGCCATATCGACACTGTAGCCGGACAAGATTTTTGAGAATTTCGGACAACGAAAATGAGAATTTTATAGGCAAATCTAGGAAGGAATTCCTAGCCCCACTCACTCGCACGGACGACCCCTAAAATGATAGTGGTTTTCATGCAAAGGAGCGGGGCTTTTTGATAGTACGGGAGGGCGGTATTATCCGTGCCTCCCGATAGCCTTACAGTCTTGATTTGCTGGCAGCTCATTCATAGGCAATGCCAAAGCCGGTAATAGAGACCTCGCCTTCATAGCCCTCATTCTTTTCAATGGTGAAGCGGATATCAAGCCCCCATTTGTCGGCTGTTTTCGCTGTATTGGTGAAATGGTAAACTCGCTTAAGCGTCAGCATGGCGGTGATATCTTCCCAAGCGGGCGCTTCATCAAAAGCATTATTGCAGGCTTCCACCCGGACGGCAGCGCCGTCAATCTTCCAGGTCGGGCTGACAAGAATCCTTGCTGCTGCCGTCTCCGTTTCCATCGGGGCGGCCATCCGGAAGCAAATAACGGTTTCTTTTTTGGAAAACGTCCAAATCCGCGTTGCTGCTGAAATCCCATCAGAGGCTGTTACGCGGAGCTGATGATTTCCATTGGTCAGCTTCAACCAATTTTCGCGAGAAATCGTAATTGCACCATCTTGTCCCAGAACTGCCTGATAACTGCGGATCACCTGATTATCTACATATTCTGTAACAGTAACTGTGTTGTTCTCAGCATCAGAGACCGTATATGCCTGGGAAAAACTGCCCGTTTTCACGCCAAGCGCAGCGTCTTCTCCCGAAATGACCGGTGCGGTGTTATTATTGACCGTGCGCGTTTCAGAAGTAACATACGCGCTGGAGGAATTGTAAGAATCATATGCTTTGACACGATAAGCAACCGTTTTCCAACCCTTTATGATGCTGTCAGTATACGTCTGCTCCGCGCCCTCGTAGAGTTTTGTCCACGTACCTCCGTCCGTCTGTCGTTCTAAAATATAGCAGATTGGATCACCGTCAATATCGGTGGATTGTCCCCATGTAATCGTCAGCGGTTCGCCACCAGATGCAGAATCTGGTACATTTATGTTTTCCGGGACAGTTGGCGCAGTATTGTTATGTACGTTAACCTGAGAACTGGTACGCCAACCCGATTGAAGCCCTGCATCATCATATGCTTTTACACGATACATGACGCTGGCAGTTCCAAAGGGAATAGAGTTCGTTGCGCTGGTTCCGCTGCCTTGATAAATCTGCTTCCAGGAGCTGCCGCCATCCGTACTGCGTTCAACGATATAACCTTCAAGATTTCCTTCGGAATCGGTACTTTTTGCCCATGAAATTGTGATCGAACTGCCGCCGTTTACACAGTCCGGAATGGTAATGCTGATTGGAACAGAGGGAGCCGTGTTCGGGATAATGGAACCATCGTCAGAGACCAGCAGTGAGGATGGGAGGACAAAAGCTGGACGGATACCAAGATGCCAGGCGCAGCTTATATTACCGGCATAGCCGTCAACCTTGACACCCCATACGTCACGGTCTCCAGTAATATATGGAGTCCGTAAATACCACTCTTCAGCAGCGCCCTCAAACTTGGCAATCTTTTCACTGGTACCGTTGCTGCTTTTGAAGTAGGATAATTTTGCGCCATCGCTGACAAATCCATCTCCGGAAACAAACCCTACTGCGCAATTACTTTTTGTATAGCCAACTTCGCTGGCAGACAGAAGGAATACCCTTGCGCTTAACCCATTCGCTTTACTGTTTACTGTTTGACTTGTGCCACTGCCGGGCCGATAAGGTATTTTTACCTGTTTGATTTGTTCTGCAATCCGCCAATAGATGTCATCCAGAAATACTTGAAATCCAGATTTTTCTTGCAGGTTCCTATGAATGTCACTGTAAGCATAATCATTGACTGTTCCATTGTCCCAGCTGGCTTTTTTATAAATATCCTTCATCAATAACCAGGTTCCATCACAGCTTTCGTCATAAAGGCTTGAAGGCTTTCCCTGGTGCACTATGATAAACTCACGTTCTTCTTGCTTTACCTCAATTTTTACGATACTTCCAACTGCTTTGCTGCCTAATTTCACATTTGCCATGGTATACCTCTCTCAAAACATCAGACGTAGATTTTCCTTAAAACTGCATCATAAATTCCAGATGTAATTGCAACAGAATCCACTTTCGGAAAGTTGACTGTAAAGACATTTCCAACGATGTTATTACTTGTCGCTTCCTTTAGTGCAATGATTTCACGTTGGAGGTCTTCAATCAGGCTAAACTGCTGCATGAGCAGCTGCCGATTGATGAAAATCCCTTCGTCCATATGATTCATATTTTTCTGACTGACCGGCGTACCTTCCTGAATGACTTTGCCTGAAATGATATCAATAATATGGTCAATCCATCCGACTTTTTCATAAGGTTCCATCTTCTTCCGTGACCTCCATTTCTGAGATATTGTACTTGAAAGCGATATACAGACCCTTTCCCGGCGTCTTTGTGAAGACCCGATCCCCTGCACTGGCAACTACGTCCCCATCCGTATCAATCAGCTCAACCTGTGCTACATCTCCAAGAAATGTATCATCAAAATAGATGTAAATGCGGATTTCATCATTATCCGCCGACTTACGGAACAGTGGGATTGTCTGCGGCTCGCCGTTCAGCGTATAAGCCGCATGTTCAATGGAATCAACAAACCGCCGCCCTATCTTCTGTACGCCAGTGCTGGTTAAAGTTCTTATCATTTGTCAGCCCTCTTTCCCTTTTCGATTTCGCAGGCTGCACTGTTCAAAACGATTTCAGATTCAAAGCCTGCATAAAGTATTTGGTTATTATAATGATAGCATTTTTCGGAAGCAGTAATTGTACCAGTCCTTGGAAACTGTACTGTACCTGATTCTGTCTGATGATGTATCGAAATCCCAGATTCCAGTAAATAACCGGTCGCTGCAAGGGACGGCCAGACACCGCACACCAGCTGACCGCAGCGCGGATAATCTGATAAACCACATTCCAGCCGCGAACGAAAAACCAAACGGTTCCCGCTTTCCATGCCATAGGCGGGAAGGCTGCTGCCTTCTTTGATTTTGCATATTTCATCATCAATGACTTTCAGATTATAAACGCTGCTCGGCTTCTCGCCCTTGAGCCAAACAATAAACTCCGCCCAGCGTTCCGGGTCGCGTTGGTACATCGGCTCCAGACGGCTTAGCTCGTAACCAAGTGCGGTAAGTGCATACAGGATTCCACGCCGTGTGCCGCCCCATTCTGAGATAATGCCCTTCATTGCAAGCCGGGTACGATAGTGCTCGATATCCTCGCCCAGCAATCGTGGCATATCGCGATCCTGTCCATGTACCGGAAGCATCACCTCAGACGCGCTGGCAACATTGGCCTCATCACGAACCCGGAAAAACATTTGTTTCAGGTCGTCAAACTCGCGTCCGACAACTCTAAAAAAGATGAAAAACTGATTCAAAGTCTGTCTGCCTTTTTTAAGCGGTGCGAACAGCAAATCAAACATATACTCACCGAAATGCTCAAACCGTTTCACGCCATCACGACCTTTCCACTGTCACCGATATCGTGCCCGGGATAATCACTTTATCCCTGCTTAATCGGACATCGGCAGCTGGAACCGTAACCACGGCATTTGTGACCGTATCACAGCCGCTGCGAATTGCTAAATTGATATCGGAACAGGTTAGCTCATGCAGCCTGCGGCCCTTCCGGACAGCGAGCAGCCCGGTCAGGATTGTCCGCACGCGGTTCTCAATCTGCGAATTATCCGGCGCATTGCTGACTGTAACCGTAACTGCGATATCCTGCGGAACTGTGACAGACGACTTCACAAGGATATTATCATAAGGCCCCGCAATCTGTGCAACCGCCTTGCGCACATCATTTAACAGGCCTTCTGTCGCTTCGCCAGCCGTGCCTGTAACAATCACATCGACCGTGCCCTGTCCGCGCGGATGCAGGCAGTCCGCCTGCGCAAACAGCACCCC
>CANPPM010000268.1 GCA_947575935.1 uncultured Butyricicoccus sp.
TGGCCCATGACACACACATTGCGGATCTGATTTACGTTATAAGCAGCCATAAAATTTAACACTCCCTGAAATGATAGCTCTTGTGCGGTGCACAATGCCGGAGGGGCGCTGACGGTCCATCCGGCCCCCTGTGTGTAATTATACACGACATCCGCCCCAAATGCAAACATTTCTTTGGTGATTTTCACAAAACCTTTACAATCCTATTGCTCCTAATGGTCTTTTTGGACATCCGTACCAAAAAAACGCGGTATTTTATGGCAGTCTGCACAAGCGGCCGCTCGCGCGCGACCTGCTGTCGCCCATAACAGCAGGGATGCCTTTTACAATCTGCGGCCGGGCGCTGCCGTGCCGAAGCAGACCCAGGCTGGCGGCCTATCATAAGAAAATGACGAAAGAAGCGCCCCTCAATGCCAAAAACAAAAAAGCTATGCAACCGGCAAAACCATTTGCATAGCACTTTTTGTGTCTCTGGCATCAGGCAGAAGCTTCGCCAGGTTTCTAAATAGAAATCCGCCTTTCGTGCCGCTTTGCGCAACCGGAATACACCCCCGCTGAAAAGCCCCCCTGCCGACGCCAAAACCACCATTGACAGGCAGGCCGCAACACGGCGCTTTTTCCAAAGTATCCCAAGCTGAAGCCACAGGAACATATACGAAAAACCATACGTTCCAGAAGTAGGGCGCTCATGCCTCCGGTCCGGCGGCAGGCTGCTGGGGAGCGAACATCGTTTGAAGCAGTTCCTTTGCTTCGGAAAGCCCGGCGTCTGCCGCCAGGGTCAGCAAGCGAACGGCGGACTCGGGATCGGGCTGCACGGCGACCCCCTCAGCGTACAGCGTGCCGAGCGCAAGCTGGGCCTCGGGGTCGTTCTTTTTCACAGCCTGCCCATACCACTCCAATGCAATGCTGGTGCTCTGCGGTACAACCTCCCCCTTTAAATACGCATCGCCCAGATAGGTCATAGCCCGGGCATACCCGCCAAAGGCGGCGCGTTTGACCCATTCGATGCCCTTGGGTTCGTCGTCATCCTCCCGGATCAGGATCATGCCATATTCATATTGGGCGCGCGACATCCCCATATCGGCTGCACGATTCAGATAATACAGCCCGGTCCGGCGGTCAGCATCCATAAAACGCCGGGCGTTTTCATACATCTCCTCAGCGACCGGCTCCGATTCGCCGACATATTTGGCCAATATTTCGGCGGCCTGCCGGTTGCCCTGTTCGGCAGAACGGCGCAGCCACGCACGCCCAACGGCCAAATCGCGCGGCACCTCGTACCCCTGAATGTACATGGATCCCAGCAGCGCCTGCGCCTTGTGGTTGCCCAGCTCACTGCCCAGCTGGAAAAAACCGCGCGCACGCTCGAAATCCTTTTCCTGAAAGGCTTTCATACCCTCGGCGGCGGCATTGGCGGCCGCAAGTCCGATTTCCTCATGCGTGTGTTCCTGCATGAACTGGATCACCTTTTCAGAGATCGAAATCGGCTCCATTACCGGCCAGCCCTCGGGCTTTTGCACCGGCTCATCGTAAAGCGGCGCCTCCGGCGGAATATAAGCGGGAGGCTCTTCGGGCGGCTGAACGGGTTCAGGTTCCTTCCAGGAATCGTCGTGGACATCTTGATAGAGCTCGTCATCGTCCAATTCTTCCCGTTTATTCTTTTTTAAAAAATCAAACAGTCCCATGCGCACTGTCCCTTTCTGCATTCAAGTTACTTTGTTTATATCGTATCATATCCGGCTGAAGTTTTCAACCGACAGCGGGCAAAAAAAACATCGCAGATGCACAGCTCCCCCGAAAAATTGGCCCGGGCGGACGCACGCCCACCGACACGCCTGACAGACCGCAGAACGGCGGCGGCCCATCCTCTGAAATAAGACCCGCCATCCCTACAGCGCACCGTAGTCTGCCAGTACGGCAGGCCTTTTCTTGACAGCAAAATCAGAGGGTGCTATGCTTAATATAAGGAGGCAGGCCGCTGGTTTCGTGCCTGCGGCGAAAACGCTTGGGGGAGGCTACGATGTTACCGTATTTTTTGCTGCTTGGCGTCAGTCTCGCCGGTGGATTACCGCCGGTACGACGCCGGATAGACGACCGGAAATTTTTATTTGCGACCGGCGTACTTTACTGGCTGCTGGCATCGTTCCGATATGTCACCGGATTTGACTACCGGTTTTATGAATCTGTCTTTCAGTCGACCGCCGAGGCTGGTTGGTCCGCGCACGGCACGCTTCCTGGAATCGAGCCGGGGTATCTGCTGCTCAATCTTGCCGTCGGCCGCCTGGGCGGTGATTACCGTACCTTCCTACTGCTGTTCCATCTGCTGCTGACCGTCACGCTTTTCCTGTGGATCGGCCGGTATTCCAGGACCCCTTGGCTGAGCGTTTCCCTGTTTTTATCCCTTCAATATTTTGCGCTGAGCATGAATTTCCACCGGCAGGCCCTGGCTGCCGTGATACTTCTATGGTGTTATCCGTTCCTGCAGGCACGCCGCCTGCCCGCCTGCTGCGGAATCATCCTGTTTGCCGCCTGTTTTCACCGGACCGCCCTGATCATGCTGCCGCTGTGCGCCCTCTTTTGCCTGCGGCCCTCCCGGCTTCATTATGCGTTGGCCGCATTGGCGGCAGGATGCGTCCATCTGCTGATGGATCCATTGGCCAGCGCAATCGTCGAGATTGTACCAAAATATCAACATTATCTGACAGAAAAATATTGGCGGGGCAACAGCCTGCTCTATCTGCTCCTGCCCGTAGGCTGCTTCCTGTTTGCCCTTCCAATGCTGCGCCGGACGAGGCAGGATCTTTCCAGTCCGCCCGTCCTGATCAACAGCCTGTATTACTCCCTGCTGCTGCAGACCTTGATTACCAGACATTTTATCCTGGAACGGCTGTCCATCTATGCATCTTTTTTCGCACTGTTGGCGCTGCCAGAGGCTGCACGGCTTCCGGGGCGCCTCTCCCCGAGGACGCGGACAGGACTGCTGATTGCCGGCTGTTTCGTTTACTTCCTGTTTGCGGCCAGCCAGGGCTTTCACGGCGTGTATCCCTTCCCCGGAATCTGGAACCGGGCGGCGACCGTTTAACCGCGGCGCGCCGCCCGGCCGGCAATCGATAAAAAGGGCTTCCCTTTACCGGCAGCATATGCTATACTTAGGACAGCTATCGAATGGACGGCAGACCGAAACGTTGGCATTTTCGGCGGACTGCTGCGGACAGGGCGAACGCAATCGTATGAACAAACAGGCGCTTTGTCCAGCGGGGGGGGGGCGTACCGTTCGTGCCGAAACAAGGGACGCGGCATTCCGGAAACCGGGGGAAACCCTGTTTTTTTGTGTGCGCCGCCCTTTTTTGGGGATGAATCACACAGAAAAGGAGAGATTGGAACGTGAAGAAAAACAAAGCGGGCTCCCGTTCCCACAGGAGTCTGAAAAGACGGATTTTGAGGAATACGACCCTCAATATCCTTTTGCTGGTGGTGGTTTGTTGTGGGATCATGGCGCTTTCCCTACAGTCGCTCGCAAATAATATTCTGCTGGACAGCCTACAACCCATGGCGCGGCAGGCAGCGAAAACCGTAGAGGCCAATATCCACATGCTGGCCGACCGGATGATGACGATTGCCGGAGATCCCCGGCTTGAGAGACCGGATCCCGGCACGCCGGCGGCTTCCGTCCGCTCGGACCGCAATGCGGTCCTGACCGAAGCGGCCGAAATTTATGAGCTGTACAGTATCGCATTGTATTATTTGGACGGACAGCTGGTCCAAGGGGTCGGGGACGCGCCGGAGAACCTGGACGGCAGCTTTTTGGCGCTGCTGCAGGAAACCGACAATCTAACAACGCATTCCTCTACCGTTTTTCAGGGGAAGTTGGGCATCATGATGGGGATGCCGGTGCGGGAATCCGGAGAAACTGTTTTGTATTTAGTGGGCGTCTACAAATATGACACGCTTAACGATGTGATCAGCGCTATCAACCTCGGCAGGCACGGCACCGCGTTTATGGCCAGCCGGGATGGAACCGTCACCGGGCACCCGGATCAGGAGCAGGTACTGCGC
>CANPPM010000269.1 GCA_947575935.1 uncultured Butyricicoccus sp.
CGCTGTACAGAAATCAGAACAGCAGCAGGCCGAACAAACGGATTTCAGTAATTTCCATTATTTATTCAGCGCCGACTGCAAGCTGAAAACCGCTTTTTCCGCCGGTTTGTGATTCAGCAGGTGCAGTATGTCCTTTCCAATAGGGTGACGTTTAAAAATGAGGATACAAAGAAAAAGATGGGGCTGGATTTTGATAATCAGATTCAGGAAGCGGCCAGAATCGCTTTGATTGACGGCGTTTCCTTTCTTTTCTGGAACCTCAACCACCTGGAGGTGTTCGGATTTGCCGATACGCCAACCCGTCCGGGATTTGTGCCGGTAAACGATGCGGTCAGCGGATATATGCGCGCGGGCGTCCGGTATTGGTGGACTGGAAATACCGCGTTGTACACGCTGTATGAAATGGACGGATATACGGAATATTCCGAGGAAAGGGGCAAAGACCCGCAAATTAGACAGCCCAAACGGGCCTACAAAACCATTTCTGTTGCCGGCCCCAAATCCCGGGCTGAGGGAAGTGTAGAATATATTTTTGAGAATTATCCGGGTTTTCCCACTATTTCGATGTTTGCAAACGATTTGCAGGAATCTGAATTCGTTGGCATTCGCGAATCTATTGACTACTATGATTTCGTAAAATTCGGCTTTGCAAATGATATTGACGATACGACTGGCTTCTACTGGATTCTGAAAAATGCCGGCGGTATGGATGATGTCGATATTGCAAAATTCCTTGACCGTATGCGCAAGGTTCGCGCGGCGGCGCTAGACACTGACGACGGCGTAGACGCAGCGGGCGCACACGCTGGAGGTTCCCGTAGAAGCGCGCGAGCAAATGCTCGACCGGCTGAGAAACGATCTCTATGAGGATTTCATGATGCTGGATACAGAAAAGGCGCTCTCCGGCAATATGACGGCAACAGCAATCCGGCTCGCGTATCAGCAGCAGGACGACAAATGTGGGAATGCGGAAGAGATGGGGATAAAGCTGAAAAAGCGGTGGCTGGTCACGCAGGATGGCAGGACCCGCCACGCCTACCAGCTTCTAGATGGACAGGCGCGGGATACCGATAAGCCTTTTCACGCAGAGCTGAGGAAGATCATGTCCCCCGGCGATCCTAACGCGAACTCTTCCAACATCTATATCCGTGCAGTCATGGCAGACTAAACTATTGAATGTGGGGAGGGGTTTCGCTATATGCCGAAGGAGGAGTAGGCGATGTAGATTGAATTTACCGACAAAAGCGGTCTTGTGAAAGAGGAAATGCGTTCCGCTGCTTTGCGGACGCTGGAAAAATGCGGGCTGGCGGTGGAGGACTATGCCAAGTCTGTAGATACAGGCGATCTGCGCAGCAGCATTACGCATCAGGTGAGGCCGGCAGAACCGACGGCGTACATCAAGCGTAAGCGAATACGCAGCTCATGTGGAGTTGGGTGCCGGGAAATATTACCCCGGCGGCCGCCAGACCCCGTGGGTCTACCAGGACGCGAAAGGGGACTGGAATCTGACGCATGGCCAGCGGACGCAGCCCTATTTGGAGCCCGCCGCGGCTGACCATGCGGCGCAGTATCGGGACATTATCGAGGACGCGCTGAGGAATGGATGAAAAAATGATACAGGCCATTTTGAAGGCGCTCGCCAGCGGCTTTCGGGTGGAGCTTTTGCTACAAAAGGATAGAACCATCGCCATCCGGACAGTACAGCGCAAAAGGCTGAAAATATAATATATTTCCTACGGCGTAGATGTTCGCCGGGAAGGGCCGAATGGGGCCAGTTATCGAGGAATACTTGGCTGCTGGCTTTTTTCTTTTGCTAAAACCCGCACAGCGGTTTTTATACGAAACGATCATCCCCAAAGGACCGGGGCCAAAGCGTGGGAGATCAAAAATGGCGCTCACAAGAAAATTTTTACGGACGATGGACATTGAAGATGACAAGGTCGATCAGATCATTGAAGCCATACGGAAACGGTAGAGGGCTTGAAAAACGACTTGGAAAAGGCGCGGGCTGATGCAGGAAAGCTGCCGGGAATCCAGAAGCAGTTGGAGGCGGCATAGGCGGAGCTGGAGGCAGCAAGGAAAGACAGCTACAAGGTGAAGTACGAGGCAATCAAAGAGGATTTAATGCATACAAGGCCGAACAAGCCAAAAAGGAGAGCCGGGCGGCGAGGGAAACCATTTTTCGGGCGCTTCTGAAAGAAGCTGGGGTAAGTGAAAAGCGTATTGACGAGTTTTGCGCGTTAGCGACATCGACGGCGTGGCGCTCGATGATAAAGGCAGAATTTCGGATGCAAAGGAGCGCACGAAGGCAATTCAAGCGGAATGGTCTGATTTTATCGAGATGCGTGAAGTCAAGGGCGCGAATACGCCGGAAGAAGTTGATTATATTGAATCTTCTGATCATCCGTTTACAGGCTCTTACAACGGCAATGGGTTTAACATTACTGGGTTAACCGATAACACCTCCGGCGTCATACTTTTTGGGACTGCGGA
The DNA here is from genome assembly GCA_947575935.1 of uncultured Butyricicoccus sp. Classification (GTDB taxonomy): domain Bacteria; phylum Bacillota; class Clostridia; order Oscillospirales; family Butyricicoccaceae; genus QXXE01. Next base: position 2,494 of record CANPPM010000269.1, read on the forward strand.
TGGCGCAAACCGATATAACGTTACATTTATAAATGACGAAACTGAAAACGCTGCATTTGAAGTAACAGATTTTGTCTGTAAAAAGTAGAAAATTATCAGGTTTTTAATATTTTATTCGACTAGCCTGCCGCCGCCGTAGAAACCGCAGCGCCAGCGGGGCAGACGGCGTCCAAGCGCTTTTCAGGATAGCCCGCTTTGATCCCCCGCCCAGCGGAACGGCGGGGGATCAATACGCTCTGCCGGACGATGCAGCCTGCGCAGCCCTGCCGGGGCATAGCGCCATCTGCGGATCCGGTTCAGGCCATCTTCAGCGGCAGGCCAGCCCCCTGTAAACTTCATCCGCCAAAAAACCATTTGCAATTCTGCAAATTTTTCCGCCGGAAAATTGGCATAATTTTGCCGATCCGGCGAACAATAAGGGCAACGATTTTTTGGAAAGGGTGTCAAACCATTGAAACTGCTAAAATCCGCCGCGGGCCGCTGCTGTACGCTGCTGCTCGCATTGGTTCTCTTCTTCCCCTGCTTTGCCTCCGCCGCGTTCTGGAGCCAGGTCCTCAGCGGCGGCACGCCGGTTTCCGCACAGGGCAGCGCGCCGGTCGTCAAGCCGGTCACCGGTGAAACGTATTCGGATGTTGCTATTGAGTTATCCCTGACCGCAACGGATGCGGACGGGGATACGGTGATTTTCAAGCTTGTGGATGCGCCCGCCTACGGTCTCGCTGAAATCGATGGGAATATCCTGCGCTATACCCCAGCGGGCAAGACCGGCACAGACAAATTTTCATACACCGCCATTGACACCGCAGGCAACACCGCCGAAGCCGCAACAGTTAAAATCAAAATTCGAAAAAATGCAGCCAAGCACACGTACGCCGACATGACGAATAATCCGGCGCATTACGCAGCGCTGCAGCTGTCCCGCCGGGGGATTGTCACCGGGGAGCGCATCGGCTCGGCCTATTTTTTCCGTCCCAATGAAGAGGTAACCCGCAGCGAATTTATCGCAATGGCAGCGGCAGTCGCCGGGCTCCCGCTCGAAGCGACGGCACAGACCGACTTCGTGGATGATTCCGGACTTTCGGATTGGGCCAAGCCCTATATCAGCGCGGCTGTAGCCAGTGGATTGATCAACGGCTGTCCCGGCGTGAACGGCGCGGTTGAAATCCGCGGTGCAAACCCCATTACGGTGGCCGAAGCCAGCGTTATCGTCAGTAACCTGCTGACCGAACATCTGGACGAGTATGTTATGACCCTTGCCACCGAGCATCAGCCGGGGGCAGACTGGGCCACTACCGTATCTGCAGTGCTGGAAAAAAACGAAGTCCTGCCAGAGGATACCAAAAAGCAGTCCCCAGACAGCGCTATTACACGCCAGACCGCATGTGAAATGCTCTATGCTACCTTATGTATGCTGGAAGAATAACGGTACAGTCTCGAAAAAGAAACGGCCGCGCAGCAGGGCGGGCGGGTGGTTTTTGTGGCCGTTTGGGTTAATCCGCGGCCCCACCTCGGGGCCCCCCCCGCGGGGGTGAGAGAAAAGTGTCCCACAA
>CANPPM010000270.1 GCA_947575935.1 uncultured Butyricicoccus sp.
GGAAAGTCCCGGCGCGGTGAACTATCTCAACCGGCCTGCGCAGGCCGGCAGAAACCAGGTTGCGTATCCCGCCTGAACGGTCAGCCAGATTCCGGCTGCGTCGCACGCGGCTTTTTGGGCGGATGATTCTCCCATTTCCGCTGAATACAGTCAGGGCGGGCGGTCGTTTTCTCGTGCAGTGCGCCGCGTACAATCGGGATATCCCGCGGGGCGTCGATCGATACGTTAAAAGCGGCCCCCTGTGCCTGTGACACCTGCACAATGATATTGTCGCCGATTGCGATATAATCGCCCGGCGTAATTCGTAAAGACAGCATATCAAAACCGCTCCTTTCCAAGCGGATTCGCGGGCTGTTTGGCGGGCAGCCGCGCAAAAAACCTGCCTCTGGCAGTGCCTAGCGCGTCCCGTCAAGCATTCCTTCAGGATTCGCGGTGTGGAGGACGCTCCATCCCGGATTCCTTATAGAAAGATAATAACTTATTATCCTTTGATTGTCAATACTGTTTTTCACAAAAATAGAATACTTTATTTGTGCCGCTTATACAAAAAATAATATTTAAAATGGGCGTTTTACAGCAAAAAAAGGCGTTAATGGATGGATAATAAGTTATTATCTTACAAAACCAAAGAAGAGCCCCGACTGCAGACAAGGGACAAATAGGCGGCAAAAAGGATCGTGCGGAACAGGGGGCTTGTCCACATAAGGCAGAGATACGGGTTTCCGGGCGAATTTTTGTTGGGCACAGGGGGAAAATTTGTTGGCGTATGGACGTTCGTCATAAATTTTTAACGCCGCAGCCGGTAAAATTTAACAGAGGGGCGCTTGTTAAAAGACCGTCAAAACACCGTCTCAACGTGTTTTTTCCTGCGGAAGGGTTGTTGATTTCCTGCAAAGTTGATCAGGGCGCCCGTGGGAAATCGCCTTGTCCAGCAAAAAAATATGTTTTATTCGCCATGTTACTTGTTTTAAAAGGGTTTTCTTTCGCTATACGGCAGCAATTAGGCAGGGCATGCGCTTCGCCTGGCTGGCCGTATTTTTTATGCCGGAGACTCGATGGATTACAATAAAGATGATATAATAGTAGTATAAAAGACCGTGTTGCCCGTGCGGATTTCAGGCAGGGGTTGACGTTGTAATAGATGATCTGCTTGTACTGGGAGGAAAAATGTATGAGATTATCGGCAAAAATGGTACAGAGATACTTAAATGCCTGTGAAAACCAAAAAAAATTAGACCGGAAAACGGTGAAAGCATATCGGATTGACCTGCGGCAGTTTTTGGAATTTACGGCGCTCCGGAAAGCCGGATGGAACCGGGAAACGATTAAGGCCTATGTTTCGCATTTAAATGAAAAATACCAGCCCCGCACGGTCAAACGCAAGCTTGCATCCTTGCGGGCCTTGTCGGCGTGGCTGGAGGAGGAAGGGCTTTTGTGTACAAATCCCTTCGAGGGACTCCGGCTCCGGATGCGGGAGGCGGCGCTGCTGCCCCGGACGATTCCATTCCGTGTCGTGGAAAGACTGCTGAGGGCGGTGCATGCAAGGTTGGATGCGGCGCCGGAAAATCGTGCGGCGCTGTGTGAGGCCGCTGTGATGGAGCTGCTCTTTGCGGCCGGGCTGCGTGTTTCCGAGCTATGCAGCCTGCAGACGCGGGATATTGATTTGACAGATGGCGTCCTTCGTATTGTGGGGAAAGGGGCGAAGGAACGGCGGATTCAGATTGTCAATCGGGAGGTATTTGCGGTGCTCCGGCAGTACGTACAGGTCTTTCGGCCCGATCGAAACGGGACATTCTTCCAAAACCGGCGCGGCGGGCCGCTGTTTGATCAGTCGGTGCGCCGGATGCTGCGGAAGTATGCGCGCAGCATCGGGGAGGCGGTGAGGATCACCCCACACATGTTCCGGCATACGCTGGCCACGCTGCTGTTGGAGGAAGATGTCGACATCCGGTATATTCAACAGCTTCTGGGGCATGCCTCCATAGTCACTACCCAGATCTATACGCATGTGGCAGGGGCAAAGCAGCGGGATATCCTGGCGCAGAAGCACCCTAGAAATCAGATTTTCATTTCGGGCGCTGGACCGGTCTGAGCGTTGGCGGATCACAGGAGTTTTTGGATCCGCCGTTTTGTTTCTTCGGCGGTCAGCTTGGCAAGGCCAAATATTGCGGCCAGGTTGGGCAGGGCCATCATCGCATTCAGCAGATCAGCCATTGTCCATACTTCAGCCGCACCGACGTAGGGGGCGAGGAAAACGGTCAGCAGGTATCCGGCGCGATAGGCCTTGACCGCCCAGGGGAAACGCCCGCCGGTCAGGTATTCGATGCTGCGTTCTCCGTAAAAGCACCAACCTAAAATGGTGGTAAATGCGAATGCGGCAAGAGAGGCCGCCAAAATCCCGTTGCTGATCCCGGGCGGGAGGAACCAGAGCCCCCGTTCGAAGGCGTCCAGTGTAATGGCGACCCCTTCCAGCGCGGTATTGCGCCATGAGCCCATCACAATCAGTACCAATCCGGTCATTGTGCACAGCAGCAGGGTATCGATAAACGTCCCGGTCATTGTAATCAGACCTTGCCGGACAGGGTTGTCGGTCCGGGCCGAACCGGCGGCAATTGGTGCGGAGCCAAGCCCGGCTTCGTTGGAAAACACCCCTCTTGCAACGCCGTGCTGCATGGCCAGCAGCATGGCCGCCGCGCCGCCGCCTGCTGCAGCCCGCAGCCCGAATGCACTTTCCAGAATGAGCCGGAAGGCGTCTGGAAGCGCGTCCGCATGGCTTGCAAGGATCAGCCCGGTCGCCCCGACATATAGCCCGGCCATCAGCGGGACGACCAGCGTTGCCGTCTGCGCGATGCGCTGCGCCCCACCCCAGATCACCATCGTAGCGAGAATCCCAACGACAGTGCCGCAGATGACCCGCACCTGTGTATACTGTCCGCCAAAGAGGGTCACCATCTTGCCGGAATCCAAGAAAATCTCTGCAGCCTGTACGATGCCGCTCATCTGGGTCATGGTGCCGATACCGAGGAGCCCAGCCAATGCCGTGCAGGCCGCAAAGAGTTTCCCCAGCCCCGGCTTGCGTAGCCCGCGTTCCATGTAGTAGAAGGGGCCGCCGCGCAGCTGCCCGTTGGGCAGGGTCACACGGAACCGGATGGCGAGGAAACCCTCTGTATATTTCACCGCCATGCCGAGCAGGGCAGAGAGCCACATCCAGAACAGCGCCCCCGGACCGCCCGCCAGGATGCTGACCGCTGTGGCGACCCCGACAATATTTCCGGTCCCAATGGTGGCTGACAGCGCCGTGCACAGTGCGGCGAACGGGGTGACCTCCCCGCTGCCGCTGTCCGTGCGTGATACCAGCAGGCGGAAGGCCAGCGGCAGCCGGCGCAGCTGGATGAGGCGCAGCTTCCAGGTCATCAGCAGCCCGGCAGCGGGCAGCAGAACGAGCAGCGGACCGCGCCACAGCACGTCGCGCAGCAATGCCAGAGCCTCCCAAACCCCCATTTTTTCTCCTCCTTGCTTTTTTGTTTATATTATAGGACACCTGTCCGTTTGCTTTAAAAAATTCTATGCACAACAGACAAAAAATAGAGCACGAATGCTTGTCGAAACTTTCCGTTTGGAGTATACTGGTATCAAGGGTTTTTTCCCTCGAATGATCTTCACAGGAGGCAGCAGCATGATCCCCTCTTTTTATGAAGGCAATGATTTCACTGCCTATACATTTTTTGGTGCACATCTTGAGCATAATGGCGTATTGTTCCGTGTTTATGCGCCGAATGCAAATGCAGTCTCGGTGATCGGCGATTTCAACGGTTGGCAGCCCGTCCCCATGGCGCCCGAGGAGAATCCCGGCGTTTGGTATCTGTGGTATGAGGGCGCGCAGGAAGGGCAGCGGTATAAATACCGCATCGACGAATACGGCGGGCGCACCCGTGACCGCGCCGACCCTTTTGGGTGGGGTTCTGAGCTGCGTCCGGCGACCTGCTCGGTGGTTACCGATACCAGCCGCTTTTCTTTTACTGATCAGGTATGGATGGAGCGGC
>CANPPM010000271.1 GCA_947575935.1 uncultured Butyricicoccus sp.
AAGCAAACACCAGGGACTTCATCGATATGCCCTTCAACGGATTTTTAGGCCCGTCTTGGGAGATGTATGCGCTGACTAGGATACTGCGCCAAATCAAAGTCAATCTTTCATTCCCGCACGCAGCTTTGCCAAAATCCCTGCGGATGCAGGCAAACTTCCGACCCTCAGCCACAACACTGCGCGCTTTTGATTGCCGATAGGCTTTCATCGCCCATCAGCTGCCCCGAAAACCCTCAAGTCCCGGGACATAAAAGGCTCTGCTGCAGTAAAGAACGCAAAATCCCGCACCGGCCAAGCCCACGGTCTTTTTCCACGCGTCTGCAGGTATCTGCCTGCAAACCGCCGCCGGTCGTTTCTGCAGCACTTCCTTATATAAAATATCATATAAAGAGCCGATTTTCAAGAGAGAATGAATAAAAATTCATGGTTTATTCATGATTTTTCGGCGCACGTTTCAACATGCGCCAATCATGCCGCTCAATAGTCCCGCGTCACCAAATAATTCTCTAAATCGTCCAAAAATGCATGATCTGGGAAACTCTGCAGCGCCGCAATAGCATGATCGGTCAGTTCACGCACCAATTCATGACAGCGCGCAGCCCCTAGCAGCGACGGAAACGTCACCTTGCTGTTTTCCACATCAGAGCCAATGGGTTTTCCAAACTTGGTAATATCGCCCTCAATATCAAGCAGATCGTCCTCAATCTGGAATGCAAGGCCGAGATGGTCTGCATAACGCTCCGCCGCACCCAGCGTTTCCGGGTCACTACGCCCTGCGACAATGCAACCCATAACAGCAGCCACCTGGATCAGACAGCCGGTCTTCAGCCGCTGCAGCAGCATAAGCGTTTCCTGAGAGATCTGCCGCCCCTCCGATTCCATATCGAGAATCTGGCCGCCAATCATTCCGTCCATACCGGAAGCCTTTGCCAATCTTTCTGCCGCACGCAGAACCGTTTCTGCCGGAAGGCCTTTGGTATTCTGCGGATCGAGAATGGTCTCGAACGCGCGGTTAAGCAAAGCATCCCCCGCCAGCACCGCCGTCGCTTCCCCAAACACCTTGTGATTGGTCGGCTTACCGCGCCGCAGATCATCATCGTCCATACAAGGCAAATCGTCATGGATCAGCGAATAGGTATGAACCATCTCCAACGCCGCCGCAAACGGAGCCGCCTGCTCGGGCGTCCCGCCGCACATACGGCAGAACTCCATTATAAGCGCAGGGCGCAGGCGCTTTCCGCCGGACATCGCCGAGTACCTCACTGCCTTAAAAATAGAAGGGTAATACCGTTCATTTGGAGATGAAAGCGCCTTTTCCAATGCAGCCTCCGTCAGCTTCCTGTAATAGTCCAATCGCTCCGTCAGCGTCATTTCCAATTACACCTCCTCCTGAAATGGCGTTTGATCGACGGAGCCGCCCGCCTTTTCCTGCAATAGCGTTACTTTTTGCTCCGCCTCATCCAACAACTTGTGGAGCGTACCCGCCAGCCTCGTCCCCTCTTCAAACAGGGCCACGCTGTCCGCCAACGATGTATCCCCTTGTTCCAGGCGGTGCACAATCTCCTCTAGCCGTTTCATCGACGCCTCAAAGTTCTGTTTTTTTGCAGCCATGATCCCTTTCCTCGCTTTTATTTCCAATGATCAATCCTTTATTCTTGGATTGCTTCGACCATACACCGCGCGCTCCCCTTGGAGAAACGCACCTCCAACCGATCGCCCGCATGCAGCGCAGCCGCATCAGTAACCGCCGACCCGTCTACGCGCGACGCAATCGCATAGCCACGGCCCAACACACGAAGCGGGCTCATAGCATCCAGGCCAACAACAGCACGCTCCAAACGCTGCCTTGCGCCAGCCAGCTGCTGCAGGGCGCGCGACTCCAGCCGGTCGGCTGTCAAATCGACAGACAGCCGCCGCTCTGCAATCCGATGTGAAAATGCACGCCCGAGCTGTTCAGACCGTTGCGCAAGCACCCTCCGTCTCTCCATAAGGGTATGCACCGGGCGATGCACTGCAAGGCGGGCCTGCAACAGCGCCAACTTTTGCCGGCAGGTTTCCAATGTGCGGGCATATTGACCGTCCAACCGGCATCCGTCCTGCCATAGCCGTTCCCGTACCTCATTTTGGTCAGGTACCGCCAGCTCGGCGGCAGCTGACGGAGTCGGCGCACGCAAATCGGCGACAAAGTCTGCAATCGTTACATCCGGCTCATGCCCAACTGCTGAGATCACCGGAATCTGTGACGCCGCAATGGCCCGTGCAACGCTTTCATCATTGAACGCCCAAAGATCCTCCATAGAACCGCCGCCTCGTCCGACAATTACCAAATCGTCTTCCCCCAGCCGGTTCACCAACGCCAGCGCACGGCATAGGCTCTGAGGAGCGCCCGCCCCCTGCACCAACGCCGGAAAAATACGCACTCTTGCCAACGGCCATCGCCGCCCAAGGATCCGCACCAGATCACGCGCCGCCGCACCGCTCTCCGCCGTTACCAACGCAATCGAATCCGGCATCGCGGGCAGCGGCCTTTTTCGGGATGCAGCAAACAGACCCTCTGCAGCAAGCTTTTCCTTCAGCTGTTCAAATGCAATTTGCAGTGCGCCTGCACCATCCGGTAGAATCTCTGAAAGATAAATCTGCATCTGACCGCTTTTCGGGTATGAACTAATACGCCCACGTGCAACTACTTTCATTCCATTTTGCAGCCGAAAACACAGCCGCGCCGCATCCGACCGAAACATCACCGCGCTGATTGCCGCGCCCTCGTCCTTCAGCGTCAGATAATGATGCCCAGAGGGGTGGGGCCTGTAATTCGAGATTTCACCCGCAACAAATAGATTCTGAAACGTCGGATTGGACTCTAAAAGCCACTTTATTTCATTGTTCAGATGCGTAACGGTATAAATCGTACTCATAAAAACCCCAAATCTACAGCTGTCTTGCAGCCAGCACCGCAGCGCCGACCGCATTGTCCCCGGACAGCTCAACCGCAGCAAAATCACACCCAAACTGCCGTACAAGTTGTTCCCTTAAAAAAGAACAGCACATCACACCGCCTGCGCAAAGCACCGGCAGCGAATCATGCTCCAGCGCCTGCCGCGTCGCTTCCACTACCGCATTGCCAATGGTCTCTACCGCAAACCGCGCAACCGTTTCGGGCGGCGCCCCTTTTTTCACCAACGCCTCAACTTGATTCTGCATCCCAGAAAGCGAAAAACAGCTGTCCGTCACCCGCGGCCGAAAAGCCCGTATGGGCTCGGTACAAGTCTGCTGCAACGCATCCAGCGCCATACCCGCCGGGAACGGCAGCCCCAACAGCCTGCCGCACCGGTCAATCAGCTGCCCCGCTGCCAGATCATCTGAACCGCCGATGCGCTGCGCCTCCGGCAACCCATCCGCACCCGGCCGCACATACAGCAGCTCGCTCGTTCCGCCGGACAGATGCCATGCTAGAAACGCCTGATCCAACAGCTGCAGTTTCCCAGCCGACAAAGCAGCCGCCGCAAGATGCCCCTGCTGATGCGAACATACAAAAAGCGGTACGCCCAAAAGATGCGCCGCCGCGCGCGCAACATTTTCCCCCGCCAGAAAGCAGGGCATATACGAACCCTCCACCGCACGCGGCCGCGTACTTACGCCAACGGCACACAGCGGCAGTCCGGACGGCAGCCCAGCTACCAGCGCATGTAACCGTACCGTGTGCTGAAACAGCGCTTCTGACTGCCGCAGGCCGATCTTCCCCTCCGGCACGTCAAGCAACTGCCCCCGGTTTTGATATGTCCCATTCTCTGGGTAAAATACCGCTGCCGAAGTACGGTAGTTTGAAGTATCGATCCCGAGCGCCGCCTTATGCATCCAGATCTCCCGCGGGCCGCTCCGGCGTTTCTTCCACTGTATGGGCGGTCAGCTGTCTGCTGACCGTACCCAAAATTCCGTTGACAAATTTCCCTGCCTCCTCGGAATCATATTCTTTGGCCAACTCGACTGCCTCATTGATG
>CANPPM010000272.1 GCA_947575935.1 uncultured Butyricicoccus sp.
TGGCGAAAAAATTCCTCGCCATTGTGCATATTTCCATGTTTCAAACGGCGCCTAAAGTCTGCGGCGATTCTTCCTCTCCGGACGGTGTGAAAAGAAACTTCTGAATATGCGTTAAGAGGGACAGTGCCTATGCTTACAAATATGCTTTGGGCAGCAGATCGCATGCGAAATCTTTTCTGCAGGGCGGATGGACAATTCTTGAGGCCGGCACGTAGCGCCTTTGATCCGCATGAGGGATGCTTTAGCTTGGCTGCACAGCGATCTCGACTTGGACAAGGGCGTCCTCCATTCTGTCAATTACATTTTCGTTGATAATCACTTCGTAAGAGAATCCCGATAAGGCAAGGCCACGTTTCGCCACATAAGCAAATATTCTCTGATAGCATCGTACGGCATTTTCTGCAGATTCCCGATAAAATGCTCGTACATATTTTCCGGCGGGCTGTATGTGCAGCCCTACTTTTTTGTTTCAGCCGTGATCAGCTCCACCAGTTTGTCAAAAGAAAGATCCTGGTCGATGTCTACGGTAACCAAACTACGCTCTTTTTTCTCGACAATGCTGATTTCGGATAAATCCATTGTCAGCAGCGTCAGCATATTTTGGCGGTGGTAGGCCAGCGTTTCCCGAACCGCTTTCAGGTGCGCCAAGTCTCGGTCTAAATCCTCTATTTTTTCCCGCAAAAGCTGTTCCATGCTGGCGGCCGAGCGATTTTGCATAAAGGCTTGGATTTCATGAATTGGTACATCCAGCTCCCGCAGCAGCAGAATGGTTTCCAGAATCGAGCTTTGGGAATAGCTGTAATATCGGTATCCATTCTCTGGATGGATGACCGACGGATGGAACAGGCCGATTTCATCATACCACATCAGCGTTTTCTTATTGATGCCGTGGAGTGCCGCAAATTGGCCGATAGTGAGCAGTTTACTTTTTTTCTCCATTTTTCAAAATCCCTCTTGACCGTACAGTTACTGTATGGATTATTATAGGGCATATACCGGAAAAAAACAAGCGGATAAGGAGAAAAAGAATGAACCATCAAAATGCTTATAGCAAACCAGTGACCCTGAAAAACATTCTCAAGTTTGCCGTCCCTACCATTGCCATGTCGGTCTTTATGTCATTTTACACGATGGTTGACGGACTGTTTGTGTCCAATCTGATTGGTACAAACGCGCTGTCGGCCATCAACCTGACTGCCCCGGTCATCCAGCTGGTAACTGCCGTTTCCACCATGCTGGCAACCGGCGGCAGCGCGGTCATTATGAAAAAGATGGGCGAGCAGAAGCCGAAAGAAGCTCGGGAAGATTTCACATTCCTGATTTTAGTCAACGTGGTTGTTGGGCTGCTGATGTGTATCCTCGGATACTTCGCCATGGACAGCGTTTTTGGAGGTATGGGGCTGTCCGCAGAGGTGGCGGGCTACTGTACCGCATATCTCAGCCGCTATCTCTTGTTTACTATCCCCATTCTGCTGATGAACAACTTTACCCTCTATATGATTGCTTCGGAAAAAGCAGCGCTTTCTCTCATCTGCTCTGTAGCAGGCGGCGTACTTAATATGGTGCTGGATTATGTTTTCATCGCCATTTTGCATCTGGGGATTGAAGGTGCGGCGATTGCTACCGGCCTGGGTTATTCTGTTACAGCCATAGCCGGTCTGTTTGTGTTCAGCCGCCGGAAAAACCTGCTATATTTTACAAAGCCCGCCTTTCGGGTTAAGGTGCTTGCCGGTGCGGCTGCCAACGGCTGTTCTGAAATGGCTACCGCCCTGGTTACGGGCATCGTTACCATGATGTTCAATTGGACTATGCTGCATTACGTTGGCGAGAACGGCGTCGCCGCTGTCACCATCATCATGTATGTCCTTATGTTTGCAAGCTCCCTTTATACGGGATATTCCTATGGCGTCGCGCCGATGATCAGTTATTACGATGGGGAAAAGAATTTTGGAAAGCTGAAAAAACTGGTTGTCCTCAGCCTAAAAGTGATTGCCGTTATTTCTCTAGCGACTGCAGCCGCATCCTTCGCTGCAACGAAGCCCTTGGTGTCTGTATTTGCCCGCCCGGACAACCCGGTCTATGAACTGGCTGTGACTGGAAACCGAATCTGTACACTGGCGCTGTTCTTTATCGGCTTTAATATCTTTGCCAGTGGGATGTTTACCGCACTGTCCAACGGCATGGTTTCCGCAGTCCTCGCTTTTTCACGCTCTTTTGTATTTATGCTGATTACAATGCTGATCCTGCCTGCGATTCTGGGGGTAAACGGTATCTGGCTGGCAACGCCCGCGGCAGAGCTGATGGCTTTGGCCTTGTCTATATGGATGTTTTTGAAATATCGGAACCGTTACCAATACTAGCATTTGTTTGGAAATCGTCAAAATACGGTCTCAGGGGATTCTGATAACTTTCGATCCGATGAAGATGATGCCATTTCCAGTAGATTGGGCCGGAGTCCTTCTTGCGTTTGCCCGCCGGCGGTTCTATAATGGAAACATGCCAGTGTCAGGCTTTGTTTGAAACATGGAGCCCAGCCATTTTGACAGAGCAGGTCAATTGGAAGCAGAATGGTGAAAGTAGATAGCGGAAGCGGATGGCGCACGAAGCAGAACGATCTCTGCTGGGCGTACGGATCATTTTTGGGCGGCTTCCAACCGTAGCCAAAGCGTTTTAGAAAGTTGATGAAAAGTTGAAACTTACCTGCTATATTGGCCGCGATAGGAGGTGTCCCAATGGGGTATCAAATCTTGATTGCAGACGATGAACCCGATATTGTTTCTATGATTTCCACGTTTTTTTCTGAAAAAGGGTATCGGATCCTGACGGCCCAAAACGGGCCGGAGGCCCTCCGGCGGGCAGAACAAAACCCGGATATGATCCTGCTTGACGTCGGTATGCCGGAGATGGACGGGCTGGAGGTCTGTGAACGGATCCGGGACCATGTTTCCTGTCCAATTCTTTTTTTGACAGCTCGGATTGAAGATGCAGACAAAGTAAAGGGCTTTTCGGCTGGCGGGGATGATTATATCCTGAAACCCTTTTCTCTGGCAGAGCTTGACGCAAGGATCCGCGCGCATCTGAGACGGGAGGCAAGACGCCAATCGGCTGCTCGGGTAAAGTTTGCCGGGCAGCTGACAGTAGATTTTGCAGAACGGCGGTTGTTCTATGGGAAACAGGAGATTATCCTCACAAAAAAAGAGTTTGACATCATCGAACTGCTGTCCCAACACCCGGGACAGGTTTTTGATAAGGAACGGATCTATGAGCGGGTCTGGGGCTATGACAAGGAAGGAAGCAGCGGCGTTGTAGCGGAACATATTCGCAGGATCAGAAGCAAGATGGCTGTATATACGGAGAAGTGGTATATTGAAACGGTCTGGGGATGTGGTTATAAATGGAGCAAATGAAACAGTATTGGCGCGATCTTCCGTTACGAAAGGCCCTTGTCCTTTATGTTGCCGCTGCCGTTGTGCTGGCTCTGGCGTTATGCGCCGCAACCTTTGACCTATGTGATAGCGCTGTCATCCGGGTGCGTGCATCCTACCCGATTTCGATGGAAAAATATTACCTGACCAATGCGCGTGGAGAGCAGCTTGGCGATGGCACTTATATCGGAAGCGACCCGGTCCCGCTAGCCCCTAGGGATCAGTGGATTGTTCATATCCTTCAAGTCCTGCCCGTCGCAATGGCGCCGGTCTATTCCGCCTCCTGCATTTTGGCGGCGGCGCTGTTGTTTTATCGGGATAAACTGAAACGTCCCCTTGCGGAGTTGAGACTCGCATCTGAAAAAATTTCGAATAACGATTTGGATTTTACAATCTCTTTCAAAAATAGGGATGAATTGGGGCAGCTCTGTGCTTCCTTTGAAACCATGCGGGCAGCTTTGTCCCGCAATTTTTCAGAGATGTGGCGGCAGATGGAGGAACGCAAGCGCCTGAACGCCGCTTTTGCACATGATCTCCGGACGCCGCTCACGGTTTTGAAAGGC
>CANPPM010000273.1 GCA_947575935.1 uncultured Butyricicoccus sp.
TGCACATTGGCTCGGCCAAGGCGATTTACATCAACTGGTCGATCGCAAAAAAATATGGCGGCAAATTTAATCTTCGCTTTGACGACACCAATCCGGTGCGCGAAGACGACGAATATGTACAGTCTATCACGCGGGATATCGCATGGCTGACCGGCGAAGCGCCCAACGGCGGCGTCTTTTACGGTTCAGACTATTTCGAGACCTGTTATGCCTGTGCGGTCGCGCTGATCCAGGCAGGCAAAGCATTTGTCTGCGACCTGACGCAGGACGAGCTGCGCGCCCAGCGCGGCACGCTGACCGAGCCCGGCCAGAACAGCCCCTATCGCGACCGCACCGTCGAGGAAAACCTGCGGCTGTTCGAGGACATGCGCGCCGGAAAGTTCCCCGATGGTTCCAAGACGCTGCGCGCCAAGATCGACATGGCATCCCCCAATATGAATCTGCGCGATCCGGCGATCTACCGCATCGTCCGCGCACACCACCACCGGCAGGGGGACGCCTGGTGCATCTATCCGCTGTACGACTTTGCACACCCCATCCAAGACGCCATCGAGGGCATCACCCATTCCATGTGCTCCATTGAATTTGAGAACCACCGTCCATTGTATGAGTGGGTCGTCGACAACTGCCCGCTTCCGCATCATCCCAAACAGCGCGAGTTTGCCCGCCTCAATGTGACCCACACCGTGATGAGCAAGCGTTATCTGCGCCAGCTGGTATTTGAACACCGTGTCGAGGGCTGGGACGACCCCCGCATGCCCACCCTGTGCGGCCTGCGCCGCCGGGGATATACGCCGTCCGCAATCCTGGATTTCGTGCAGCGGGCCGGCATTGCAAAGGCCGATTCCCTGGTCGATATCCGCTTGCTGGAACACTGCATTCGCGAAGAGCTGAACCGCACGGCGCTCCGGCGCATGGCGGTTACTGAACCGCTTCGCCTGACCATTACCAACTATCCGGCGGGGCAAACCGAGTATTTCGAGGTTGCCAACAACCCGCAGGATGAGACCGCAGGCACGCGCCAGGTCCCCTTTACCGGGTCGCTGTATATCGAGCGAAGCGACTTTGCAGTGATCCCGCCCCCAAAGTTCCAGCGTCTGAAACCCGGCGGCGAAGTCCGGCTGATGGGGGCTTATCTGATCAGGTGCGACGAGGTCATTACCGACGAAAACGGCACAGTCACCGAGCTCCGCTGCACCGCCGACCTTGAGACCGGCAACGGCATGCCCGCCGACGGCCGCAAGGTGCGCGGTACCATCCACTGGGTATCCGCCGCAACTGCAGTTGACGCCTGCGTTTATCTGTACAACGACCTGTTCACACTGGAAAACACCAGCGACGTACCGGAGGGGACCAATTATCTGGACTTCCTCAACCCGGATTCGCTGCAGCGTCTGGACGGCTGCAAGCTGGAACCTTCCGTCGCCGACGTGCCCGCCGGGACGCGGATGCAGTTTGTGCGCATGGGCTATTTCATCAAAGATGAAGAGCCAGGCCGCTTTAACCGGATCGTTACGCTGAAAGACAGTTTTTCCAAAACGCTGAACAGCAAATCATGACCGCTGCAACGGCGCTGCGAACATCCGCAGCGCCGTTTTTACGGCGGCGCATGCGGAAGCGTCCCTCAGCCAGAACGGGCCGGCCGGCCTGTTTTTGCTCCGCTCCTGTCAAAAAACTGCAAAATCCCTCTTTCTAAATCCATGAGAGTTTGTTATAATATAGGGAAGTGCTGAGAAAACGGCATCCGCCTTCGGCTGGCTTTTCTGCCGGCACATCAACGCCCCGGGCCGCATTTCCCGCCGCGCAGGCAGCGGCCCGAAACGGCGTTGGGATTGCCAATCGCATATAAAAGGAGCAGAGCATGGACGCGCTGAATAGGATCACCGCACTGCGGGAGCAGCTGCGGCATCACACTCAAAAATACTATAATGAAGACGCCCCCGAAATCGAGGATTTCGAGTATGACGCGCTCCAGCGGGAACTTCGCGCGCTGGAGGCTGCACATCCGGAATATGCCGACCCCGACTCGCCAACGATGCGGATCGGCGGGAACGCGTCCGAGAAATTTTCCAAGGTCCGGCACCCCTACCCGCTGGAAAGCCTGCAGGACGTCTTTTCGTTCGAGGAACTCACGGAATTTTTTGACCGAACAGAAGCCGCCGCCGGTACGGCCGAATATGTGGTCGAACTCAAAATCGACGGGCTTTCTGTCGCGCTGGAATACGAAAACGGCGTTTTCGTGCGGGGGGCGACACGGGGGGACGGCCAGGTTGGCGAAGACGTGACCGACAATCTCCGAACGGTCGCCGGCATTCCCCAGCAGCTGGAAAATGCGCCGCCGCATCTGATCATCCGCGGCGAAATTTATATGAAAAAACAGGTGTTTGACGAGCTGAACGCCGCGCTTGAGCTGGCCGAAAAGCCGCTGTTGGCCAATCCAAGGAACGCCGCCGCCGGCTCTCTGCGGCAAAAGGACAGCAGAGTTACCGCCGCACGGCGGCTATCAATCTTCTGCTTCAATATCCAAAACAGTGAGGAGCTGCCGCTGCACAGCCATGTTGAAGCGCTTGATTATCTGAAATCGCTGGGTTTTCCAGTCAGCCCTTCCTATTCGCTTTTCCATACGCCGGAGGCCGTACGCGCCGAAATCCTCCGTATGGGGGAATCCCGCGGTACGCTGGGCTTCGACATCGACGGCGCCGTGGTCAAGGTCAACCGCTTCGACCAGCGGCAGCTGCTGGGCTCGACCGCAAAATTCCCGCGCTGGGCGGCAGCCTATAAATATCCGCCCGAGGAAAAGGAGACCCTGCTGAAGGACATTGTCATTACGGTCGGCCGTACAGGCGTCCTGACGCCAAACGCCGTGCTTGCGCCGGTCCGGCTGGCAGGCACTACAGTATCGCGCGCGACGCTGCACAACCGCGACTTTATCCGGAATCTGGACGTACGCGTCGGCGACACGGTATTGGTGCGCAAAGCGGGCGAGATCATCCCCGAAATCCTTCGGGTCAACCTGGACAAACGCCCGCCCGACGCGACCCCCTACGAAATGCCGCGCGTCTGCCCGGTGTGCGGCGCGCCTGTGCTTGACGATGCCGACGAGGCCGCCATGCGCTGCACAGGCGCAGAATGCCCAGCCCAGCTGCTGCGCAACCTGATGCACTTTGCCTCGCGCGACGCTATGGATATCGACGGCTGTGGTCAGGCAGTCCTGCAGGGATTGATTGACGCCGGGCTGGTCCGGTCGGCCGCCGACCTGTATACGCTGGAGGCCGGACAGGTCGAACCGCTCGAGCGCATGGGGAAACGGTCGGCAAAAAACCTGATAGACAGTATCGCCGCCTCTAAGGCACGCGATCTATCCCGCCTCCTGTTCGCGTTCGGTATCCGGCACGTCGGGCAAAAGGCCGGCAAGATCCTTTCCAGCCATTTTGGCAGCCTGGACGCCGTCTTGGAAGCCTCCGAAGAAGCGCTGACCGACATCCGCGATATCGGCGGAGCGACCGCACAGTCGATCGTACAGTGGCGCGCGCAGGAACAGTCCCAGCACCTGATCCAGCGGCTCCGAAAGGCCGGCGTCAATTTCACCGGCGAAAAATCGGCGGAAGGCGGTCGTTTCGCCGGCAAAACGATCGTCCTGACCGGTACGCTGCAAACACTCTCGCGCAAAGAGGCCGCTGATCTGATCGAACGGCTCGGCGGCAAGGCATCGGGCTCGGTGTCAAAAAAGACCAGTTTTGTCGTCGCCGGGGAGGCTGCAGGCTCCAAGCTGAAAAAGGCCGGCGAGCTTGGCATCCCGGTGTTGACCGAAACGGAATTCCTGCAAATGGCACATTCGGATCCCCTGCAGGAACCGCCGCAGTAACCATCCCGCACACACATTGCCGGTGTTTGTCCGGCGGCCAGGGCGGCTCCGTCAGGTCCGCGCCCCTACCGGCAAAACGCAGGCTAGGCGCCGTTTGAAAAATGGAAATATGCACAATGGC
>CANPPM010000274.1 GCA_947575935.1 uncultured Butyricicoccus sp.
CCCGTCGAATGGAACGGCTGCAAGATCAACCTGCTTGATACCCCCGGTTTCTTCGATTTCGAATCCGAGGTCCTCTCGGCGATGCGCGTGGCCGACTGCGCGCTGATTGTCGCAACCGGCAAAAACGGCCCCGGCGTCGGCACCGAAAAATCCTGGAAGCGCGCAGTTAGCCGCAATATGCCGCGCGCATTCTATATTTCTAAGATTGACGAGGAGAATTCTGATTATTATACCGCGCTGCATAAGCTGCAAAAACAGTTTGGCGTGAGCGTATCCCCCATTACGGTACCTATTTTTGAGGGCAACCGCGATACCGTCGGCGTGGTTGACTGCGTCATCCGCAAAGCGTATAAGATGGATAAGAATAAACGCGTTGAGATCCCGATTCCGGAAAATATGGTCGAGCGCGTCGACCAGCACCGCGCGTTGCTGTGCGAAAATGTCGCCGAGCTGTCCGAGGAGCTGATGGAGCGTTATTTTGCCGGCGAGGAGTTTTCTGACGAAGAACTGATTGCAGGGATCCGCCAGGGCGTGAAGGATCTTGTGATCGCCCCGGTATTCTGCGGGACCGCGGCAACCGGCATCGGCTCGTACTCTCTGCTGACCGGTATCTGTGATTACATGCCCTCTCCTGACGAGTCTCCTGTCGAACTGACCGAGGACGAAAAGGGGGAAGCCGTCGAAATCAACTGCACCCCGAACGGTTCGCCGTGCGCGTTCGTTTTCAAAACGGTCGCCGATCAATACGGCCGGTTCTCCTATTTTAAGGTATTTTCGGGCACGGTCAAGAGCGATATGACCCTGGTCAACAAGCGTGCGGATGCAAACGAAAAGTTGGCGCACATTTTTACCGCCTGCGGCAAAAAAACCACTGAGGTGAAGGAAATCGGCTGCGGCGATATCGGCGCAGTTTCCAAGCTGGTGACGACCAAGACTGGCGACACGCTGTCCATCTTGGTGCGTAAGGTTGAGCTGGATGGCATCCAGCTTGCCGAACCCTGTTATTCGCAGGCGATTGCCCCCAAGACCAAGGGCAACGAAGAGAAGATGTCGACCGGCCTTGCCAAGCTGCGCGACGAGGATCCGTCCTTCTCTACCGAGTATAACCCCGAAACCAAACAAACCATCATTTCGGGTATGGGCGATATCCACCTGGACGTACTGTGCTCCAAGCTGAAAAATAAATTTGGCGTTGAGGTTGCATTGTCCGCGCCGATCGTGCCTTACCGCGAGAAAATCCGTAAAAAGGTCTCGGTTGAAGGCAAACACAAGAAACAGTCGGGCGGCCACGGCCAGTACGGTCATGTGAAGATGGATTTTGAGCCCTGTATGGAAGCGGATTATATCTTCGAAGAGAAGATTTTCGGCGGCAGTGTTCCGAAGAATTTCCATCCTGCCGTTGAAAAGGGCATTCGTGAGGCGATGGAGCATGGCGTGCTTGCAGGGTATCCGCTGGTTGGCCTGAAAGCGACGCTGACCGACGGTTCTTACCATGACGTCGATTCGAACGAGCTTTCCTTTAAGATGGCTGCGCGTCTTGCATACAAGGCAGGTATCCCGCAGGCTTCGCCGGTGCTGCTGGAGCCCATCTGCGCGATGACAGTCATCGTGCCTGACAGCTATATGGGCGACGTCATCGGTGACCTCAATAAGCGGCGCGGCCGTATCATGGGCATGAACCCGACTCATGACGGACAGCAGGAAATCATGGCCGAGGTACCGATGAGCGAAATTTCGGATTATGCCATTACCCTCCGGTCCATGACCCAGGGCCGCGGCTCCTTTATTTCTAAATTTGAACGGTATGACGAAGCGCCCCCTATGGTGCAGGAAAAGGTCATTGCCGAGAACAAAGCGCGGCTGGAGGCGCTTGATTCCTAAACGGACTCGCTGCCGGGCTGCAAAACCTGCAGCCCAGAGGCGGTCCCCGCCGGCGCGGCGTTTTAACGGTTTTCGCACAAGAGGCGTCCCGTGTGCGATACTGTTTGGCTGCCATAGACTGCCGCCCATGGTTCTCAAGGACCATGGGCGGCAGTCCTTTTGTGCCAGGGGTCTCTGGACTGCCGGGAAAGACCGCCCAAAGGGATTGACGGATTCTTCATGAGGTGGTACAATAAAAACGGTAGAATTGGGAATTTTGCCTAAAGAAACGATCCTCACAGGGCAATTACCGTGAAAAAGGAAAAAGATGAAATCAGGAGGACATGCAATGGATTATCATGCTCTTTATCAGGAAAAGCTTGTAACTGCCGAGCAGGCGGCCGCTGTTGTGAAAAGCGGAGACTGGGTTGACTTTGGCTGGGCGACGACGACCCCTGCCGCGCTCGATCGGGCCCTTGCTGCGCGGATGCACGAGCTTTCCGATGTCAAATTCCTCGGCGGCATTGTGATGCGCCCGCTTGAGATTTTCAAAACGGAAGATGCCGCCAGCCACTTTTGCTGGAATTCCTGGCATATGTCCGGTATTGAACGTAAGATGAGCGCCGCAGGCGTGGCCTATTATAATGCGCTGCGCTATTCCGAATTGCCCCGTTATTATCGGGAACATCGCGGTTCGGTCGACGTCGCCATGTTCCAGGTTGCGCCGATGGATGCGCACGGTTGGTTTAATTTTGGCCTCAGCGCTTCCCATATGCGCGCGGTGTGCGACTGTGCCCGTACTATTATCGTGGAAGTCAATGAAAATATGCCGCGTTGCCTGGGCGGTATGGAGACCGGCGTGCATATCTCCGAGGTCGCAATGGTAGTCGAGGGCGGAAACCCGGCGCTTGACATTATGGGTGCGGCCGCGCCTACCGAGGTCGACGAGGCGGTAGCCAAACTGATTGTGGAAGAGATCCCGAACGGCGCTTGCCTTCAGCTGGGCATCGGCGGTATGCCAAATGCGGTCGGCTCGCTGATCGCCCAATCGGATCTGAAGGATCTGGGCGTACATACCGAAATGTACGTTGACGCGTTTGTCGATATTGCTATGGCCGGCAAAATCAACGGCGCTAAGAAGGGGATCGACCGCGGCCGTCAGGCGTTCGCATTTGGCGCAGGCACGAAAAAACTGTACGACTATGTCAACGATAATCCTGAGGTGATGAGCGCCCCGGTCAGCTATACCAACGATGCGCGCGTCGTTGCGCAGATCGATCATTTTATGTCCATTAACAACGCGGTCGATGTGGATCTGTTTGGGCAGGTCAACGCCGAATCCGCTGGTACCAAGCAGATTTCGGGCGCGGGCGGCCAGCTTGACTTTGTATTGGGCGCTTATCTTTCAAATGGCGGCAAAAGTTTTATCTGTCTATCCTCTACGTTCAAAACCAAAGACGGCCAGCTGAAAAGCCGCATTGTCCCCACGCTGTCCAACGGTTCTGTCGTCACGGACGCCCGCCCCAACGTGCATTGGCTGGTCACTGAGTATGGCAAGGTCTGCCTGAAGGGGTTGACCGCATGGGAGCGTGCTGAGGCGCTGATTTCCATAGCGCATCCTGATTTCCGGGAGCAGTTGATCCAGGACGCCGAAAAAATGAACATTTGGCGCCGGTCCAACAAAAAGTAAATTTTGTCTGCAGGGATCTGCCATTCCCGGCTGCCGCCAGGGAAACACGGCAAAAAGCACATCATTTTCCCTTTTCTTTTGCTGGCTGTTGTGATATAATAAAACTATATGCAGATCGGTAAGGGTGGCAATATAGCCCTTACCGTGCGCCGAAGCTGCAGATACCGCGTAAAATCGGCGGGCATATCAGCACAAAAGGAGTGTGATTGCACAATGGCAGATCATAAATCGTATTGGTCGACAACCGGCGATCAGGGGTCGATCAAGATCTCTGAAGATGTTGTGGCCTCCATCGCCGCGCTGACAGCCGCCGAGACGGACGGCGTTTCGGGCCTGTATGCCAGCTTCACCAGCGAGCTTGCCGGGCTGCTGGGCCGGAAGAATATGTCAAAGGGCGTTAAAGTCAGTGTGAACGATAAGAAGGTAACGCT
>CANPPM010000275.1 GCA_947575935.1 uncultured Butyricicoccus sp.
TTGAGCAGGAATATGGCTTTCCCCCGCTGCGTCTGATCGATTTGAAAGCGCTGATGGGCGATTCGTCAGATCATATTTCGGGCGTACCTGGGATTGGGGAGAAGACTGCGCTGGGCTTGGTTCGCCAGTTTGGCAGTCTGGACGGCGTCTATCAGCACATAGATGATCCCTTTATTAAAAAGGGTCAGCGTCAGAAGCTGATCGATGGGGAGCAGGCCGCGCGGGATTCGTTTTGGCTTGCGACTATTGACCAGCAAGCGCCGCTTGCACTTGATCTGTCTGATTTGCCGATGCAGTTCATGGATGAGGGGGCGATGTATGCGTTGATGACCCGTCTGGAATTCAAGGGTTTTATCAAGCGGCTTGGGCTGTCAGCAGAGGAAATCGTCCCAGAGGCCGCGGCAGAGGCCAAAATCAGGCGCTACACGGACTGTGAAGAGGCGTTTTCCCTTTTGCGGATGCTGGCAGATATGACTTCTGTAGCGGCGGTCGTTAATCGACAGCTGTCCGCAGTTTGTCTCCAGACGGAGGGAACGGCGCATGTGCTGCTCTGCCAGGACTTTGACGGGGAGGAATGGAGCGAACTGCTGCGCCGTCTTTTTTCGGGCCGGATTCGGCTGGTTCTGCACGATGCAAAGGAACTGCTGACAGTCCTGCTGCGGCGTGGAGGACGGCCGTCAGGCGTGGTATTCGATACCTGTTTGGGGGCATATTTGTTAAACCCGGCGGAAGGCAGTTATGCGTTGGAGCGGGTAGCGCTTGCGTACCTGAATCAGGAGCTGCCGGAGCCCTTATTTGAAAAAGAGGATGCATTCTCGCCGCTTGGCGGGGCAGATGACGCGGTTTCGGCGATGGTGCGTTATGCCGGCGCGGTAGAGGCGCTGCATCAAAAGATTGTATCCCAGATTGAACAGGATGGAATGCACCGGCTTTATTATGGGGTCGAGCTGCCGTTGATGGGGGTGCTCGCTGAAATGGAGGCCGTCGGTGCAGGCATTGATCCCGAGCAGCTGACTGCATTTGGACAGGGTCTGGATATTGAGATTGAGCGGCTGACGCAGGAAATTTTTGCGGAGGCAGGCGGTGAATTCAACATCAACTCTCCCAAGCAGCTGGGCGCTGTCTTGTTTGAAACGCTTGGCCTGCCGTCCTCCAAAAAGACTAAGAGTGGATATTCCACCAGCGCCGATGTGCTGGAGGGCCTGCGGGCGCAGTATCCGATTGTGAACAGGATTTTGGAATACAGGCAGCTTACCAAACTCAAGAGCACCTATGTAGAAGGGCTTCTGAAAGTGATTGATCCGGAAGATGGGCGGCTGCACACCCATTTTCAACAGACGGTGACGGCGACTGGGCGGCTGAGCTCAACCGAGCCGAATCTGCAGAATATTCCGGTACGGACCGCAAGGGGACGTGAAATGCGCAGGATGTTTGTTGCAAGGGACACTGCGCACGTGTTGGTAGATGCCGACTATTCGCAGATTGAACTGCGGGTTTTGGCGCATATTGCAAATGATGAAGCGATGACAGAAGCCTTCCTACACGGGCAGGATATCCATGCAACCACTGCCGCAAAGGTATACGGGGTCCCGATTGAGGAGGTCACTGCGCAGATGCGCTCTTCGTGCAAGGCAGTTAACTTTGGTATTGTTTATGGGATTTCGGATTTCTCGCTGGCGCAGGATATCGGGGTATCAAAAAAGGAAGCCGCTGCCTTTATCCAAAGTTATCTGGAAACCTATCCAGGTGTGGCGCGCTATATGGAAGAGGTGAAAGCCAGCGCCAAGGAGAAGGGATATGTGGAAACACTGTTTGGACGTCGGCGCTACTTGCCCGAGCTGAAAAGCAAGCAGTTTACTGTTCGTTCATTTGGGGAGCGGGTGGCGATGAATACGCCGATTCAGGGGACGGCTGCCGATATTATTAAGATTGCAATGGTACGTGTACGGGACCGTCTGCATGCGGAAGGGATGGAAAGCCGGCTGATCCTGCAGGTGCATGATGAGCTGATTCTGGAAGCGCCCAAGGCTGAGGCTGCACGGGCTGAAGCGCTGCTGCGTGAGGAAATGGAAAGGGCGTTTGAAATGCGTGTGCCGCTGGTTGCGGAAGCGCACAGCGGGTATGATTGGTATACGGCCAAAGGGTAGATTACTGTGCGGTTCGTCCGCCGATGCCGCTGAGACTGGAACAATACACAATATTTAGAGCGTGTGGACAATTTCAAGCGAGCCTGACACACAGGCGTTAAATTTGGAGGGATAGAAATATGGATACCGTGTTATTTGTCTGTACGGGCAATACGTGCCGCAGTCCCATGGCAGAGGGCTTTTTCCGTTGCCAGGGGGGGGAAGGGCGGACAGGGCTAAAAGCAGCGTCGGCCGGGCTATATACCACTGGCGGGATGCCTGCGTCAGAGTTTGCAGTAACGGCTGCCCGGGAGCGCGGTGCGGATATCAGCGGCCATCATTCCAAGCTGCTGAATCAGGAAATTTTGGAACATGCAAGATATATTTTCTGCATGACAGCAGCCCATCATGACCGGCTGTTGGAGCAGCATCCCGAAGTACAGGAAAAGGTGTACTTGATTGGCGATGAGGATATTGCCGATCCGTTCGGGGGCGATTTAATGAGCTATCGCAGTGCGGCAGATGAGATTTATGAGGCAGTGCGGACGATTATTGCGAAGCTTGCAAAATGACGGTTGAACGAATGGAGGAGCGGCATCTCGCTGGTATTGCCGCAGTGGAACGGGCCTGTTTCCGGCGTCCTTGGAGCGAAGAAGGGCTGCGCGAAGAGCTCGGCAGAGGGATTTTTCTTGCGGCAGTTGAGAAGGGGAGCGTGATAGGCTATGTCGGCTGTCAGACAGTACTGGACGAGGGATATATCACCAATGTTGCGGTGCTGCCCGCATTCCGCCGGTGTGGTGTGGCCGAACGGCTGCTGCGCGAGCTGATACGGCAGGCAGAGGGGTTTGCTTTCCTTACATTGGAGGTGCGGGAGTCCAACGCAGCCGCTGCCGCGCTATATCAGAAAATGGGTTTTTCAAGCGTTGGGGTTCGGAAGGCGTTTTATGTGGACCCTGCCGAGGACGCGGTGCTTATGACCCGGTATCTTTAGAAAGGAAGCAAGTCATGGAACTGCATTTTAAGCATGTTTATGCAGAAGATCCCGAATTTCTGCGCCTGGCCGGGGCATTGGACGATTATTTTTATGAACGATACGGCGGGCTTGCAAGGCGGTATGAGCTGTGCCAGGGGTTGGAAGCGATGGACTGCCGGATCCTTGCCTTTTATGATGCGGACGCAGTTGGGTGCGGCGGCTGGCGGCGGATCGAGGGGAACTTGGCTGAAATCAAGCGTATTTTTATCCAGCCTGACCAGCGAAGGCAGGGCGTTGCTTGGACGCTGCTGCGTGTTTTGGAAAACGACGCAAAGCGGAGCGGCTGTACGCGCGCTGTGCTCGGGGCCGGGGCTGAGGAGTATGGCGCACTGGCCTTTTATCAGTCGTGCGGATATCGCTTTTGTGATGCGTTTGGTGATTTTGCGGGGGATAAAAACTGCGTTTGCATGGAAAAGCTTCTTTCATGAGAAGGATTTGAACATCCAGTACTGCCCGGCGGGGCGAGTCGGGATGAAAAGGAGGTAAGTATGCAGAACGTATGTCTGTTTTTGTCAGGTATCTTTATGTTTATCCCTTTATTTGCTTGTAGTGGAAATCAGAATGGGGGAAATGTTAGTGAAGCGGCGTTCGTTGAGGTCGCGTCCGAAATATATTCTGCAGATGAAATCCGTGCGGCAATAGAAGTAATCATAGAAGAGTTTGACCGCGATTGGGAAGGATGTACGCTGAAGGAAATCTATTATGCCGGAGATGAAAGATCTTCTCAGTATCAGGACTGGTATCGGGATTTGGCTGACAGATACCCGTACCCAATGGATGAAGTGATCGTTTTGTTATCTTCTTTTGATGTGGATGCGTCA
>CANPPM010000276.1 GCA_947575935.1 uncultured Butyricicoccus sp.
CCTCATGGACCACCATGATCCGGTCAGACATCCCAAGGACCTCCGGCAGCTCCGAGGATACCATAATAATGGCCACGCCCTCCCCTGCCAGATCATTGATAATCGAATAGATCTCTTTCTTGGCGCCGATATCCACACCGCGGGTCGGTTCGTCAAGAATTAGTACTTTTGGTTCTGTAAAAATCCATTTTGCAAAAACAACCTTCTGCTGGTTGCCGCCGCTCAGGTTGTTGCAGGTATGCTGTGCGCCGGTGCATTTGATATGCAGGTTTTCGATACCTGTCTGTACCATCTGCTGCTCAAGCCCTGTGTGAAGCACGCCGCTGCGGGAAATTTTCCCGAGATTTGCAACCGATATGTTCTTCATAATGCTTTCTTCCAGCATCAGCCCCTCGGTTTTGCGATCCTCGGTAATAAATCCAATTCCGTTGGCGATCGCATCCAGCGGACTCTTATTCTGAATTTCCTTGCCGTCCATAAAAATTTGGCCCGTAGTATGGGGCATGTTCCCAAAAACGGCCTGCATAATCTCGGTCCGTCCCGCGCCCATCAGGCCGGCCACACCCAACACCTCGCCCGCGCGCACACGGAAATTGACATCGGTAAAGACCCCGGGGCAGCATAGGTCCCGTACCTCGAATACGACTTCGCCCAACCCGACATGCCGCTCCGGGTATCGCTCCCCGATTTCACGGCCGATCATCATGCGCACCACTTCATTCATATCGGTTTCAGGAATATTCCGAGTCCCGATATACTGGCCGTCGCGCAGGATGGTGATCCGGTCGCACAGCTCAAAGATCTCCTCCATCCGGTGGGAAATATAAACGATTGAAACACCCTTTTCCCGCAGAGAGCGGACCACCTGAAACAGCGTCACCGTTTCGCTCTGGCTCAGCGCGGCAGTCGGCTCATCCATAATAATGACCTTTGCATCTACCATCAGCGCCTTGGCGATTTCGATCATCTGCTGCTGCCCGACCGACAATGCGTCCATTTTTTCTGCCGGGTCAATCTTAACGCCCAGCAAATCCAGGATCCGTTTGACCTCCTGCCGCATCGCCCTGGTATCGCACACGCCGAAACGGTTGTGAATCTCCTTGCCCAGGAACATATTTTCTTCCACAGTCAGGTCAAACAGCACATTGAGTTCCTGATGAATAAAGACAATGCCCGCCTTTTCCGCCTCCTGCGGGTTTTTATACACCACTTCCTGCCCGTTGACGGTTACCGTGCCCGCATCCCGGGTATAAACGCCGGTCAAGATTTTCATCAGCGTAGATTTCCCCGCGCCGTTCTCGCCCATCAACGCATGGATTTCCCCATCTGTCAATACGAATCCTGCGTCCTGCAGGACCGGATTGCTGCCAAATGCTTTATAGATCCCTTTCATTTCAATCTGCATAATGCCGCCCCCTCCCTTCAGAAGATACAGCCCGACTGGAGAATGATATTGGAATACGGCGTTGTTTCCCCGGTGCGGATTACGGCCTTGCATTCCCCGCTCAATTCTTTCAGCCTCTTATGGCTTACAAATTCAACCCGCGGTTTGAAACCGGTTTCATACCGGTCAAAAAGCGCCTCCACTGCCCGCAGCTGCTCGGGGTTCTGCTCCCGGATTTCCTCTGCCAGCACAATCTTTTCGATCTTCATATCCCCAGCAACCGCTTCCAGCACCTCCAAGAAGGAGGGCTGGCCAAACCGAAGCGCCAGATCAATCCGCTCTATACCGTCGGGGATAGGAAGCCCGCAATCTCCGATGCAGATCCGGTCGGTATGCCCCATATAAGACAGGACACGCGCAATGCTGCTGTTTAAAATGCCATATTTCTTCATTTGCCGCCTCCCAATGCCTGCTCTACCTCCTGTGCCGTGGGCATCCCGCCCTGTGCGCCGAATTTTTCAGTGGACAAGCTGGCGGCGGTATTGGCATACCGCAGCGCTTTCACAATATCTGCGCCCCCGGCAATCTGTACGCAGAACGCGCCGTTCAGTGTGTCCCCGGCCCCTGTGGTATCCACGACATCAGCTCTCCTCGCCGGGACGGTAAGCACCTCGCCGCCGGACAGCCCGACCGAAACCCCCTTGGAACCCTGCGTAATTACCAGCTTCTCGGGAAAGGCCCTGAGCAGCTCCCCGGCAGACCGTTCCTTCCCAAAAATCAGCACGGCTTCATGCTCATTCGGGGTCAGATATGTCACCTTCTCAATCACTTCTGCCGGCACCTTGGCCGCAGGCGCGGGATTGAGCACGGTGGGGATGCCGTGCCCGGCGCACAACTCTACAACATAGTGAACGGTATCGAGCGGAATCTCATGCTGCAGCACGACCATGTCGGAATCCAACAGGCTCTCTTTGATGCTGTCAATATACGCCCGGCTTACCAACCCATTTGCACCCTCAACCACAATAATCGTGTTGTCATTGTCCCCAACCGTGATGATGGCAAGCCCGGTCGGAACCCCGGCGCACACCTGGATATGCCCAGTCCCCACGCCATTGGCGGCAAGGTTCTCAATCAGCTGCCGTCCATTGCTGTCATCGCCGACACAGCCAAACATTTCAACCTGCGCCCCCAGCCGGGCCATCGCCACCGCCTGATTTGCCCCTTTCCCCCCGGGGATATAACGAAGGCTGCCGCCCGGCAGCGTCTCCCCCTTCAGCGGGATGCGCTCTGCGGTAACGGTCTGGTCCATGTTAATACTGCCAACCACTGCTAATTTCAATCCGAGCATCTCCTTTTATCATCACTTTTTCTGATCTGCCGGCCGGTGGATCAAAATGGGTTTGCAGGAAAACAAATTTCCTCTTTAAATGAGAAAATTTTCTATGAAACCCGTTTCATTGATCAAATTATATCACCAAAACTTGGAAGCGTCAACCATCTTTTATATTTTCCACTATTTGTCCAACAGCAGAAGCCGCTTTTTGTGCAAACCATCCAACCACACAGCGGCATCCAAAACTGCCGCACCAACGGTCAAATGTGCGCCCGAGGCGGAAATTTTCCTTTTTATAGTTGAACCCCGGGACGATCTGTGCTACACTATAGACGATACCGCAAAAACAGGAGTGCTTCCGTTATGACCATACTGGGCATAGACCCCGGTTACGGCATTATCGGCTATGGACTGGTAAAATATGATGGGCGGCGTTTTACCCCCATTCAATTCGGCGCGATCCGCACCGAAACCGGTGCGCCTATGCCCAGCCGCCTTTGTGAGCTTTACAACGACCTGAACACCCTTTTGACGGCCTTCCACCCTGATGAAGCCGCAGTGGAAGAGCTGTTTTTTAACCAGAATATCACAACCGGCATCCAGGTCGCACAGGCGCGCGGCGTGATTCTCCTGGCGCTTGCACAATCCGGACTGTCCCCCGTTTCCTACACCCCGTCACAGGTCAAAATGTCGGTGGTTGGGTACGGGAAGGCGGAAAAACATCAAGTGATGGAAATGACCCGTACCCTGCTCGGCCTGGAAAAAACGCCCCGACCTGACGACGCGGCCGACGCCCTTGCGCTTGCCATCTGCCACGGGCATTCCCTGCGCGGCGCATGCTTATCGATCTGACCTTCCCCGGTCGCCACGCGGATCCCGGATCACCGTCGGCAAAGGATATTTTCGCCAATGGCAGGGGCTTCCCCTACGCGTACGGCAGGTCTCTTTACGATTGCCCATACCGCGTTTGAACGTCCCCCATCCTGTATGGCGGCCCCCGTTCTTCATCCGGCGTCCTGCCGGCTTTCGAACAAGAGGAGAATCAAAGCTATGTTCTATTATGTAGAAGGCGCCGTTGCGCTGGTCGAGCCCTCCCTAGCGGTCATTGACTGCAGTGGGGTAGGCTATGCGTGCAACACCTCGCGCACGACCGCCGCCCAACTGAAGCCCGGAAAAAAAGTACGGCTATATACCCACCTCTACAGCAGAGAGGACCAAATACAGCTGTTTGGCTTTTCCGACCTAGAAGAACTAAACT
>CANPPM010000277.1 GCA_947575935.1 uncultured Butyricicoccus sp.
CTCGGTCTTCGCGGGACTTTCGTAAATAGATGGCATAAGACATTCCTAGATCCCTTCCTTTTCTGAGAGAGTGTGCCGCCGCGTCCGGACACCGTCGGGCCCTGCCGTGAACCGCGCAGCGGTTTGGCTGGTGAAGCCGGCGGCATCCTGACGTGCGGCCCGCATAGAATGAAAGCGGAGGTGGTAACAATGGCAGAGCCGCATATTGTCAGGGAACTGCGTTTTACAATTGGACAAACGCCGGTCGTGATTCGGTTCGCGGATGACGGGTACCGGCATGCGTCGCAGGAAGAGCTTCAGGAGCGCGTGCAGGCAATGCGCCGCGTGGCGGGACGCATCCTGTACGGGGAACAGGACGGGGCGGAACCTTCGGGCTAGGGGCTGACTGGAACCTGTCAACTTGTCGGGATTTTTGCGAAAAATGGCGTTTTTTGGGCAAAAAATTGATGTGATATGGCGTTTTGCTGATTTGAAAACAGATTCTGCCCGTTTCAGGCAGCACCGGAAATTTTTGATTGCTCGGGCCAAGCTGCGCGCCGTTTCCGCGCCAGCCGGAATAATACGCAAAAAAATGCCTTTTGAGACGGGATTCCGATTGCCTGCGCCTTGACAGAGCCTTTAAATTCAACTATAATAACTATAAATCTGTTGTAAAATGGCCTGTGTTATTGACTGCTGCCGAGAGGATGAGAGCCCTGTCGGTTCGGAGGACGGCGGCGAATCCAATCCGGCCGGATCCAGGCCGTCCGGCAAAAGGAGAGAGGGCATGAAAAACAGCGTTGGGCAGCGGCTGGACGTCCTGCTGGATCATTACATTGTGGTCTGCCTGTTTCTTGCGGTGTTTATGCTGACCTTTGTCGGCGTGGGCAGCGTGACTGTAGTTAGCTTGATGGGGCTGGCGCTGTGCATGGTGGGGCTGGCGCAGCGCCATGTACGGGCCGACCTGTGGGTTGTCTTGCCGCTGGCGGCCTATCAGCTGGTCAGCATGCTCTCCTCTTATGTTACATATGGAAATATCGTGGATGGTTATGCGTCCACGCAAATGATTTATCTGGTGATTTATCTGGTGATGGCATGCCTGAGCAGCGGGGAGCTGCGCCTGCTGCGGCAGCTGTGCGCCGTGTGGGCGGGGGTGGTTGCCACTGTCGGGGTTGCGCAGTTTGCGTACCGTGCGGCGGTATTGGGCAGTGCCCGGCGGCTGAGCGGCGTTTTAGGAAACCCCAATGCCATGGGGATGTTTCTTGTAACGGGGTGGTTCCTTCTGCGGGACTGCTTGCCTGTGCAGGAGGAGGGACGTCCGTCCTGGCTGTGCTGTTTGGAACCTGTTTTGCTGACCGCATTGGCGATGACCCTTTCTATGGGCAGTTTTGCAGCGCTGGCAGCGGGCATTTTGGCGCTCTGTGTGGAGGAAAAACGGCGGTCCACAGCCAGAGGAACGCTGCGTTATGCATGCGCGCTGCTGGCGGGGGCGGTTCTCGCGATGGGGACAGGCCTGTTGGCCTATCTTGCGGCGGCGCGGACAGATGTGCCCTGGTTCTGTCTGCCCGTGCTGCTGTATGCGGCGGCGCTGGCGGTTTGCTGGCCCAGGCTTGGGGTATTTCTCCGCGCGAAGCCGCGCGCGGCGGCCGGGCTTACAGCTGTGGGCGTCCTGGTTGCGGCGGCGGCCGTCGCGGTCCGGCCAAGTGCTGCGGCGACGTTTGCGGAGCGGATTGAGATGATGGGCAGCGGCCTGGGCTATTTGATGCGCAGCCCGTTGCTTGGCATTGGCCCCTATCAGTGGCGGATTCAGGATTTATATGACGGCGGTAAATATTTCAATACTTGGCATATACACAATGTTTGGATTCATGTGGGGGCCGAGCTGGGGCTGGTTGCCGTGGCGATGCTGGCCGTACTTGCCGTTCGTTTTTGGAGAAAGCGAAAAACGCCAGGGCAGCGGGCCGGATTTACCGCGTTTCTGGTCCACAATATGATGGATACCAGTTTCTTTTATCTGGGGATTACCGCTCTGCTGCTGTCCGCGGCGGGCGATCCAGGCGCCGGCGGGAAGATGCTGGCCGGCGGCGCGGCCCGGGCGTTTCTGGGGGTGCTGGCCGTGATTTTTGCATATGATCTGTTCCGGTATCTTACGGTGTAGGGAGAAACAGGATGAAAACAAGCGGATTTCGCGGCATATGGCTCCTTTTAGCTGGCTTTGGCGTGTTGTCTGCCGCGGTATTGGTGTTGTGCGCCGTTTCGGCTGCGCGTCTGCCGGACAACCTGGGCAGGCCGCTGAGCGGCGCGGAGCTGGCTGAGGTGGCGGGGCGGAACAGTCCGCTGAATGCGGATTTCCCACGCGGGGAACGAATACAAAAGATTACCATTCATCATATGGCGGGCGACCTGGCATTGGAGGAGTTGGGCGAGTCCTTTTCCAACCGGGACCGTCGGGCGTCCGCCAATTATGCCATTGACAGCAGCGGCCGGGTCGCGCTGTATGTGGAAGAGGGGAACCGCTCCTGGGCTTCCAGTAGCCGGGAAAATGATGCGCAGGCGGTGACCATTGAGGTGGCAAACGATGCGTTGGGCGGAGAGTGGCATGTCAGCGACGCGGCGTATGATGCACTGGTCGAGCTATGTGCCGATATCTGCCGCCGCAGCGGCATTGAGGCGCTTCAGTATACCGGTGATGCAGGGGGCAGTCTGACTACACATAGGAGGTTTGCTGAGACGGTGTGTCCGGGCCCCTATCTGGAGGGCCGGATGGAGGAGATTGCGGCTGCGGTAAACGCGCGCCTTCGCGCGCCTTGAGCGACGGCCGATAGAATGTACAGAAAAAAACGCGTTTTTTTCTGTACGCAGGCATGCCTGCGTACAGAATTCGGGCTTGATCGAAAAACCGGCGGGGGATGCCGCCTGAAAATATGCAATTGCGCTGAGGCAATATGAAAGGGGAAACCGGTCATGAATTTCGGGAAAAAGGGGCGAAGGCTGTTTGCGGCGTTCAGCATGGTGGTAATGTGCGTGCTGGCTGTCGGCACAGTCGCATTTGCGCAGAATGGGCGGGCGGAAACGCGCGGTTCTTACAGCGTCCTTATTGAGAAGGTGCTGTCAGAGGACAGCCCGCAGGCTGCATACGATAAGACGTATCGCTTTCGGTTGGAAGGGGTTATGAGGAAAAGCGACGGCGAGGAAGTCAAGGTTACAAAGTCTGTCGAGATCCGGGGAGAAGGTTCGGCGATTGTCAATTTTGAAGGGCCTGCCAAAGTGACGGTTATTGAGCTGACCGATGACGACGGCATTACCGTACAGGATGACAGCGGCAATGTATGGGGCGTGAAGGAAAAGTCGTTTACCAGTTCGATGGATGTGGAGAAAAGTGCTGATATTAATATCAGTAAGGTGAACGGCAAGGTTACGATTACGCGAAAGGCGCTCGCTGGGGATAGGCCCGACGGCGAATATACCTACGAGGTTAGGGGAATGCCCGCGCATTCGACAACCGGATGGGGGCCGAAAACGGAGAAGCTTGGACCAGGAGAAAGCGTTACGATCGATATACCAAATCAGGGCAATTATACGGTCAAAGAACTGAAAGCGCCGGACGGGTTTGACCTGGATATCGCTTGGAGCAAGACAGTCCCTGCGGAGGAAAAAGACGGCTGCGAGGTCATGCTCAATGGCAACAGCAATACGCTTACGATTACTGCCGGAGAAGCGGGGGGCACTGTGGATCCGTCTGGGGCAGAGCATCATTATAAGGTGATCGGGATCAGCAGCACAGCGAGCGACATAGAACCGTTTGTCCTGAAAGATGGGGAAACGCGGACCTTTTCTGATTTGTCGAAGGGATGGTACCGGATACAGGAGAAGGAATACTCCAGCCTGCAGACGTATGAGCTGAGGGTGCCGCAGAGGGTGACAGAGGAGAAGACGTATTCGAATCGGAAGCCGGGGACCACCTATTATTATTCTTTTGATGGGGACAGGCG
>CANPPM010000278.1 GCA_947575935.1 uncultured Butyricicoccus sp.
AAAAAATTCCTCGCCATTGTGCATATTTCCATTTTTCAAACGGCGCCTAGACCCGTTCCAGCGGGATACTGGTCTGTGCAGGCCCGTCCAACAGGTGTCCGTGCGCATCGAAGCGCGAGCCGTGGCAGGGGCATTCCCAGCTGTGGGTATCCGGATCCCATGCAAGCTGACAGCCAAGATGTGGGCAGCGTGGGTCAAGGGTTAGAATTTCGCCGTTTTCAGCTTTATAAACTCCCAATTTTTCGCCTTGCAGCGTAACGATTCCGCCATGGCCGGGCGGCAATGCATCGGCAGCGGACCGCGGCAGGCACAGGGCCATTCGGGACAGCCCGCGTACTGCTTCCGCCGTATCCCGGAACAGCTGTGCCGCGGAGGCCGAAGGCCGGAAGCGCTGCGGAGAGAACAGGGCGTCAAATTCGGATGTTTCGCCTTGAATTTGTGCGGTCAGTACATGTGCTGCTGCCATGGCGCTGGTCATGCCCCATTTCTGGAAACCGGTTGCGACAAACCAATTGGGCGTATCCGAAGAAAAGGGGCCGATATAGGGGATACCGTCCATTGGGATACAGTCCTGTGCCGACCAGCGCGCAGCGGTCGTGCAGCCAGGCCAAAGCCGCCGGGCCCGGGATTCCAGCATGTCGAATTTGCCGCCCTTCCGGTTTTCACCAGTACGGTACGCGCCGCCGCCGACGATCAAGGTATCTCCTGCAGCCCGGAAGGACAGGCCGTCTGGGTCAATGCCAAGATACATCCCTTCCAATGTTTGTGCGCCGCGCACTGCGATACAGCAGCTGCGCTCCTGGTGCATCCGCATAAAATAATAACCAGGGTGGTTTAGAAATGGAAAATGACAGGCAAAAATCACCTTTTCTGCATAAACTGCGCCATGTTCGGTGGTAATTACGCCGCCTGATACGGCGCGCACGCGCGTATGCTCGAAGATCCGCAGCGGGGCTGCCAGATGTCGAAGAAATTTGAGAGGATGAAAGCGCGCCTGTCCGTTTAGCCGCAGTGCGGCAGCGACCGGGAACGGCAGTTCGGTTTCGTATACGAGCGCCCCTTCCAGCCCTAGCGTCTGATAGGCTTGTGCTTCTTTGATGAGGGCGGCGGGATCCAGACAGGTGTACAGATAGGAAGGCGCTTCTGTGAAGTCGCATGGGATCGACAGGGCGTCGATCAGCCGCCGGTATTGTGTGACGGCCTGCAGGTTGGCGGCGGCATAGGCCTGTGCGGTCTCTGTACCGAGCCGTTCCAACATTTGCGCATAGCGCAGGCCGTGCTGGGCGGTGATTTTGGCGGATGTTCGGCCGGTCTGACCGCTGCCCGTTTTTCCGGCCTCCAGTACGACGGTTTCCCGCCCCGCCGCGGCCAGATAGTGTGCTGTCAGGATCCCGGCCAGTCCTCCGCCGATGACGGCGACTTCTGTGGAGAGGTCGCCTTCCAGCGGCGGCCTGCTGTCAAGCTTAGTCGTTTTTTGCCAAATTGAAACCATAGAATGTTCACCTCTCGGTTAGCTTTTGCCAAAATGGCCAGATTATACCGCGTAGTCCGGCGGCTTGACGTGTACTGCGGCGCTGGTAAATTTTGCGCTTCACATCTTTTCTTTTTCCATCGAACGTGTTATAGTAGAGTCTGTTTGATCATCGCCCGTGTGCGCAGTCCATACGCATTTTTTGCGTCTTGGTTCTGTTCTCCAGTTCTCAAACAGCGCTTGGGCATGTGGCCGGTGACGAAATATAGTAATCTGCTCGAATACAGAATAGGGGGATTCGTTATGAAATGGGAATGGGTCAGATTGGGATTGGCGCATAGCTGGGATACTTTTTTTAAATTTTGCAAATGGGTGGTATTCGGCGCACTGACCGGTTTGGCTGTTGGCGTATTTGGTATGGGTTTTCATCACTTGAATGAGCTTGCGGCGCATGCTCGGGCTGCACATGGCTGGCTGCTGTATTTTATGCCGCTGGCAGGTCTTACAATTGCAGGTCTGTACCATGTTTGCGGGGTTGAAAACGACCGTGGAACCAATTTTGCTTTGATTGCCGTGCGTGAAAACCAGGGGATGGCGCTGCGCACTGCGCCGCTGATCGCGGTCTCGACCGTATTGACCCATCTGACGGGCGGATCGTCCGGGCGGGAAGGGGCGGCGCTCCAGCTTGGGAGTTCAATTGCCAGTTTTATCGGCCGCTGCCTGCATCTGGACGAGCGGGAGGCACGCATCATAACAATGTGCGGGATGGCGGCGGGTTTTTCCGCATTGTTTGGGACGCCGCTTGCCTCTGCGGTCTTTGCGATGGAAGTCGTTTCCGTTGGCGTCATGTATTATGCGGCGCTGGCGCCCTGTATAGTAGCGTCGCTGACGGCCCAACAGGTTGCGCTGCTGCTGGGTGGGGAGGCTGCGTTTTTCCCATTGACCGGTGCGCCGTCCGTTTGTTGGAGGACACTTGCGGCAACGTTGCTGTTTGGTTGCCTGCTCGGGCTGCTTGCCTGGCTGGAGTGTGTAGTGCTGGCTGCGATACATCATTGGTATCACAGGTTGTTTCCGAATGCATATCTTTGTGCTGTGGTTGGTGGCTGCACGGTGGTCATGGCGACGTTATTGCTGAGGACGCGTGACTATAATGGCGCAGGCATGGAAGTGATTCGCAGGGCGGTTTTAGGCGAGGCTTTGCCGTGGGCATTTCTCTGTAAGCTTCTGCTTACCGCGCTGACGCTTGGCGCAGGTTTCAAGGGTGGGGAAATTGTTCCGACTTTTTTCATCGGTGCAACCTTTGGCTGTACCTTTGGCGTACTGCTTGGTCTGCCGGCGGGCTTTGCGGCCGCGGTGGGCATGGTGGGGCTGTTTTGCGGTGTGACTAATTGCCCGTTGACCTCTCTGCTGCTCGCGTATGAGCTGTTCGGCGGTCAGGCGCTGCCATTGTTTGCATTGGCTTGTGCGGTCTCTTACCGGCTTTCAGGTTATGCCAGTCTGTACCGGGCGCAGAAGATCGTGTACTCGAAGGAAGTCCCTATTTTGCACAGCAGTGAACTGGCGGAGTCTGAGGCGCAGGCATGCGCGGCGGCAGGGGCTGGGGAAGCGCCGTCTGGAACAGATTGAACAAGAAAAGCGGCCTTGCCTGTCGGAATACTGCGCAAACCGACAAAACTTTCCCTGAATGAAGAAAAGTGGTTGCAGATGGTGGGATATTCCGTTAGAATATACAATGATACAGGCTGCCAGCTGCAATATGCGCTGACAGCCGCTTTTCACAAGCCGGGAATCCGTATCCGCAGGTCTGGAACGGCAGCGGGTGACCGGGGGATAAGGTTCACGGCGGTTTATAGAAAATGCAAAGGGGATGATTGTTTGCAGCCAAAGGAAAATCTGTCCGGACAGCCGCAGGAAAACAAAATGGGGACCGAGCGTGTCAGCACGCTGATCGCAGGGATGGCGCTGCCGGCGATGTTTGCCATGCTGATTCAGGCATTGTACAATATTGTAGACAGTATTTATGTCGCTAAGTTGTCCCAGGAGGCGCTGACGGCAGTGTCGTTAGCCTTTCCGTTGCAGTCGCTGATTATTGCGCTGGGGGTTGGCACCGGCGTCGGTGTGAATTCGCTGATTTCACGCCGTCTGGGCGCGGGCAGCCGGGAAGCGGCCTCTGCGGCGGCCAAGCATGGGCTTGTGTTGGCGGTCATTTCGGGCCTGGTCTATGGTTTGGTTTGTTTTTTGATTATGAAGCCGTTTTTTGCCGCCTTTACCGAGGGTCAGCCTGCGATTTATGAGCAGGGGATTCAGTATGGTTATATTGTGACCACGCTTTCGGTTTTTTGCATGATTTCGATTGCCTGTGAGAAGATCATACAGGCTACGGGCAACATGATGATTCCCATGATTCAGAATGTTGTGGGCGCGGTCGTAAATATTATTTTGGATCCAATCATGATT
>CANPPM010000279.1 GCA_947575935.1 uncultured Butyricicoccus sp.
ATAGAAAGCTGTTTTTTTTCATCCTCAACGGGTGAACACCTCCGCTGGCAGTACGCTCGGCCGGCGCGCGGCAGGGTTGCGGAACCTCTGTCCGGCATCCCGCCAGGCGCTGTCTGCCGGTACTTTTTCAAATACGCTCTAATGTATGCGACGGCGCGGCCAGACATGCCCGTATTTTGGATGACTACAGGCTGGAAGCTTAGCGCTGTCCACAGGCGGATGGGCGATACGCAGGGCACGATGAAACCGCTCCCTCCAAAGATCTGCAGAAAGAACCCCCGTCCGCAGCAAACGGACGGGGGCCCTTTATAAGAGAGATAAAATTGGGAATAAGAGCGTTTTGTATTTTGCAGATCAGCAGTACTTCTCTACATGAGCGCGGGTAACTTCCGCAGCCTTTTTAATGTTCTCCTCATTGGAGAGCTTGTAATAATCCGGACGGAACACCTCGATGGTGCATACGCCGCCATCAAAGCCGATCTTCTTCAGTGTGTCGGCATAGCGCTTGTGGTCGAGGCAGTCGCCCGGCTCACCCGGCCACAGGCGCTTCTCGTCGTTGTTATAGGCTGCGCCGCAGGGCATGTTCTCCATGCCGTTGAGGTGCCAAACGAAGATCTTCTTGCCATCTGCCTTTTCCAGGGCATCCCAGCCGGAAGCCATTGCGTGGAAATGGTACTGATCCAGCGTCACGCCGACCAGCGGGTGATTGACCTCCTGGACGATTGCATACGCATCCTCAAAGCGGTTGATGGACATGGAGGGCGCGCCGCAGAACTCGATGGAGAGTTTGATGCCGTGGGGCTCCACCTTCTTGACCATTTCCTTCAGTACAGCGACCGCATCCTTACGGATGTCGTCAATGCTGGCATGAACCTGCAGATCCATGGAAGGCACAACGACGATCATCTTGCAGTCCAGAATCTGGCAGCGGCGAATGATCTCATCCAGCTGCGCCATGACGGCATCTTTCTCTTCCTGAGTCTGCTTCATATTGAAGAAAATCAGGGCGTTATAGGACAGCATCTTGATCTTATGGGTCCGGAAGAACTCGCCAAGCTCTTCCAAGGTATATTTACCGGCCGCCAGCTCGCGGTCGAGGCATTCAGACTGTACGTCGATGTAGTCAAAGCCATACTTTTCGCAAAGAGCCAAATCCTCTAAAACCGAATGATTCTCACAAAAACGGTTGCAGCCTTCGTTAAAACCGATCTTCATATTAGGTTCTCCTTTAATTCATATATTTTATAGGGGACAGCGGTTTATTTCTTATAGAAATCGGGGGTGCCGCCGGTTACAACCTTTTCAATTGCGCCGGAGGTCTGGCTCTTGACAAGCGCGTCGGCAGTGATGGAGGCAACGTAGCCGTCCCATGCGGAGGAACCGCCGGTCTCGCCCTTGACAGCGTGATCGACCCAGTCCTGGATCTCTACGTCGTAGGAATCGATGAAACGGAGAATCCAGTTATCTTCGATCTTGGTGGATACGTTATTTGCATAGCGGACCGTCGGGAAGGACGGGCAGGGCAGATTGATAACGCCGTTTTCACAAACAACCTCAGCATTGATATCATAGCCAAAACCGCAGTTTACATTGACTTCCAGAACGACAACGACGCCGCCCTTGGTCTTCATAATCATCACCTGCGGATCCCGCAGGCCCTTGTGCGCCTTGCTGCTGACCTTGGGCATAATGCACTGCACTTCATCCCACTCGTCGTTTACGAGCCAAGGCAGGCAGTCGATCTCGTGAATCGCGGTATCGGTGACGGCCATGGACGTGGTGTAGTCCTCTGCAACGCCGTCCGCACGGTGGGTGCACTTAACAACCAGCGGCGCGCCGAACTTGCCGGAATCGATCAGCTCCTTGACCTGGTTATAGCCGCGGTCATAGCGGCGCATGAAGCCCACCTGAACCAGGTGCTTACCGGATGCCATTTCAGCGTCGACAACAGCTTTGCAGTCCGCAGCAGTGTTTGCCAGCGGTTTCTCGCTGAATACGGGCTTGCCAGCCTTGATTGCGGCAATGACCGGATCCTTGTGGAACGCGCCCGGGGTGGTGACAACGACGGCATTTACATCAGGATCGTTGATGGCAGCGTTGAAATCGGTATAAACCTTGACGCCCTCGCCGGCAATTTCCGCGCCCTTCTTCGCGCCTTCCTCGAAAACGTCGCAGACAGCGACGACAGTCGCATTCTTAATGCGGTTCTGGATGCGCTCAATGTGCTCACGGCCGATCATGCCGCAGCCGACTACACAAATTTTCAGTTCCATAATAGTTACCTCCGTCAATCTTTTTCATAGATGGTTTATGGGTTTTCGTTGCGTGGAGCGTGGATGCATTTGCAGCGACGTTTGAGGCGTCAGCCGCTTCCGGCATGGGCGCCGGTCTGTTGGTGCTCCGCTCTTCTCTTCTTCTTGAGCTTATTATACATGTGCGTTCACGAGAACGCAAGCATTTTTTAATGAAATACTGCACAAAATTGCAAAGCTTGTTTTGTTACACTTGCGGAATCCCTGCAAAAAATGCGGTTTCTGCAGGTTTTTTACGACCTTTTTTCCATTATAACGCCGCTTTTCAAAAATATCTCCTTGATGAAAGACCGGCCGTCTCCCCTCCCTATAGGCGAACGCGAGAAGCGCGGCGTTTCGGTGTGTTCCGGAAGCCGCCGCCCCCTCTTGCGTATGATGTGAACGGCATGTTATCATACATCTATAAGCGGGTTTTCTGAGGGATGCTTTAGGGCGCTGGTTTTCCGGCGTTTCGGCAGCGGTGAAAAGCGGTTCCGCAACGCGCGGAACCAGCGCCGGATATGGAAAGAAGGAATCTAAAAATGCAGCAACGAATGACGGAAATTAACGCGGCCTGGATGCAAGGCCGTCTTCCGCGCCGCAAGCGGGAAAGCAATAAAAATGATTATGGGCGCGTACTTGCCGTATGCGGTGCAGAGGGCTACACCGGCGCGGCCTATTTTGCCGCCCAAGCCGCCGTCCGCATGGGCAGCGGTATAGTAACGCTATGTGTGCCGCAGCAGATTTATCCGATCCTGGCGGTCAAGCTGAACGAGCCGGTTATTGTCCCCTATGATGTGTCGCAGTCCGCGCTGGCCGGGCACGCTGCCCGTGCGGACGCCCTGCTGATTGGCTGCGGTCTGGGCCGGTCTGCGGATGCTGTCCGGCTGACGCATACGCTGATCCGGCACGCAGATTGTCCCACCGTTGTGGATGCCGATGGCATAAATGCGCTTGCAGGGCATATAGATGTACTACAGGGTGCGTCGCAGCCGGTCATCCTGACCCCGCACGCCGGGGAATTTGCACGGCTGACCGGCAAGGCGCCGACGCCTGAGGCTGCCGGGGAATTTGCACAGGAGACGGGGACGACCGTACTGCTGAAGGGCTTCCATTCGACGATCCACACGCCGGAAGGCGGCGCTTTCCGGATTCTGGCGGGCAATCCCGGCATGGCAAAAGGGGGCAGCGGCGACATACTGGCAGGCTGCATCCTGTCCCTGCTCGGGCAGCGCCTCTTTCCGGTGGAGGAAGCGGTTTGTGCTGCGGCGTATCTACACAGCCGGGCAGGCGACCTGTGTGCAGAGGCGTTGGGCGAATACGGCATGACCCCCACCGATCTGCTTGCTTTTTTGCCCAAGGCGCTGCGCGAAGCCGGGGACGTCTGACCAAACCATTCCAGTAAGCCGGCCGTATGGCGCCGGTAACATTCCGCAGGAGGGGATTCCTTGAAAAAAACGGCTGCTTTTTTGTCCTTTGTGCTGCTGCTGGGCG
This sequence comes from uncultured Butyricicoccus sp., assembly GCA_947575935.1. Taxonomy (GTDB): domain Bacteria; phylum Bacillota; class Clostridia; order Oscillospirales; family Butyricicoccaceae; genus QXXE01. The sequence goes on from CANPPM010000279.1 coordinate 3,786, forward strand.
GCTGTACAGGGGGCCGGCATGACGCAGAAACGGTCCGCGGGCATTTTGACGCGCTGCCGGCCTTTACCGCCCACGTAAAAATTTTTTCGG
>CANPPM010000280.1 GCA_947575935.1 uncultured Butyricicoccus sp.
GTATCCAGAACCGTTTTGGCCAAGTGGGTCCACAGGCGTTCCTGATGGAGCAGTATAACCTTACTGCAGCGGATATTTCTGAAGCGGCAGTACGCGCAAAATCCCGAAAGTAAAAATCCACAGATTGAATGAAGGAGAGAATGAACATGCAAAAAAAGAGAATCCTTGCTTTTTTGGTTGCCGCAGGGCTGTGTTTTAGCCTTACCGCTTGCGGAGGCAACGACGGCAGCAGCAACTCCACCGCACCGGAGAAAGAAAGCGGTACGGACACTTCAAACGCAGCGGCAGACGCTCCGGCCGAATCCGGCGACAGCAGCTATCGCATTGCCCTTTTAATGAGCCATCAGACAAATGCGTTTACAAACGCAGTTTCGGATGGCGCCCGCGCAAAAGCCGAGGAACTGGGGGTAACCGTCGATGTTCTGGACGGCAAACAGGATCCGGCAAACCAGGCATCCCAGATTGAAACCTGCATCGCGCAGGGATATGACGGCATTTTGGTTGAGCCGATTTCTGTCGACGCGATTGTCCCGGCCGTCAAGACCGCAAACGAGTCCAACGTACCGGTACTGACTGTGGTTCAGCAGATGGCGCAGCAGGATACGCTGGCAATTGCCTACTGCGGCGGCGACGAAAGCAAAGCGGGCAAACTGCAAATGGAGAAGGCGCTGGAAGCAATCGGCGGTAAGGGAAACATCGTCGTGCTGTACGGCCCAATGGGTTCTGACGCGCAGTTGTCGCGGAAAGCCGGTTATGATGAAGTCCTTGCCGCAAACCCGGATGTTGCGATCGTCTTTGAGGACTCTGCAAACTGGACAACCGAAGAAGCGCTGACCAAAATGGAAACTTGGCTCCAGACGGGCACGCAGATCGACGCCGTGGTTGCACAAAACGACTCTATGGCGCTGGGTGCGCTGAAAGCGGTGGAAGATGCAAGTATGGAAATCCCCTGCTTTGGATTAGACGCAGTCGATGATGCACTCGCCTCTATTGCGGCGGGCCGTTTAAAGGGGACCGTTTCACAGGATGCAAAGGGCCAAGGTGCGTTGGGGGTCGAAGTGATGACAGCGTACTTAAACGGCGAATCCATTGAGCCAAAGAATTTCACAGAATGCGTATGGATCGACGCATCTAATATTGCCGATTATACGGAATAATTCCGGATAATCATAAATCTCCTCCGTACAGCCGATTGTGGGAAACGGCTGTAAAGCACTGCCGGCCTCTGCTTTTTGCAGGGGCCGGTTTTTTAGGGTTGCCTGATGCCCCACCGGACGGGAAATCCCCTATTTCTATTTTTCCATCTCCCGTCCCTTTACATACAAATGCCGCCCGTTTTTCATGCCGGACGGCTTTGGAAGAATATAGCCGTTTTTGTTTCAGTTTCTGCGGCTGCAGGCTCTGCAACGCCTGAAATTCCCGTGTCTCTAAATAGGAGCCTTTCATGTACTTTCATCTGTGCCGGCGGCAAACCGGTTCTCCTGGCAGACAAGGCAAAGTTTCAGACCCTCGCCAGACCGGAGTTTCTCAAACCATGTATTTATGATATATAAAACTCCTCCATCGTATCCAAGCACAAACATCCCAGACGTCCGCCGGGATAGATGCAGCCGCAGTCGATACCGATCATCGTATCGCGGTAAAAGATCCGATCTGGCCGTTCCGGTTCCCCAATCTGCTTGTATAGCAGCCGGGTAGGGGTATGTCCAAAGATGAGTGTTTTCTCTAGAAAATAAGCGGCGTCCGGCTCCGGACGGCAATACAGAAACTCCTCCAAACGGTACTCCTCCAAGAGACGGGCGGCAGAAAAGTGTTCCAATCCTGCATGGACCAGAACAAACTGCCGTCCCCGCACGGCGATCTCTTCATAAACGGATAACTTCGGTAAATATTCGCATACCGTCGCCATTTCTTTCCCGCTGAGTTGAAGAAATTGCAGGATCGACGTCTTCCCGCCGTTTAGAATCCACTCCTCCATCTGCTCCCGCTCTGTTTTGTGCAAAGGCTGTTCCCCTTCGCTGGACATCATACGCAAAAGAGAGGGCAAAACTGCGGCAGCTAACAATTCATGGTTCCCCCAAAGCCCAATCACATTATGCCGCGCTGCCATATCCAGCAGGATTTTGAACCCGTCCTGCCCCCGATCCAGCACGTCCCCCAGCACATACAGGGTGTCCTCCGCCGAAAATACAATCTTTTCCAACATGGCCCGGTATTTGTCAAAACAACCGTGAATGTCCGACATCACATAGTACATTGTGTTTCCCCCCTTTCATCCGCACGCCTCTTCGCCGGAGCCATCTCCGGCGCCTGCCGGCCCCCCCTTTTTGCATTGACGCGGCAAAAAGGGGGTTTTCCAAAAAAAAACAGCGTTACCGCACCGCAAAATCTTTCTTGCCCGGAAAGATGCTGACGGACCCGTCACACAGCTTATATTGCAAAAGCGCATAATCCGTTTCCTCAAGAAATCGTTTTCCACCTCTTCCACAGCACTTCCATCGCTCCTTCCTTTCGGATTTTTCATGATTTTATCACATTCCCCTGTACCAAAACAAGTACAGGGAAACGGTTGCTGTTTGCACCGCGGGATGGTATAATATCTTATTCACAAAAAACAAGGGGAATTCTGGTGCTTCACATTTCTGTTTTTTAAGGTATCTCCCTGCGGCTGAATGAGAAGGGGTTGCACTGACAGCGGGAACAATAACCAGCCGCGCGTCGCCGGCACGCATAGGCGCGGTGCAAACCAGGAATCTTTCTATCCGTCGATCCCTTGCCGCCCGGGCTGGATTTGGCGTGCTATGTCCAGGAGCGGGTATACCCGTTTTCCTGCGAGGCCATCGGGACAGCGCTGCGCTGTGATGAAGCTTTGCTCAGAGAAGTGCTGGACCGTTTCGGCATGGAAACCCGGCTCCGGGATAATGGAAACGACGCCTTTGACGCAGTGGTTTTCACTGGGGCCGCCGGATTGAAGTTCTGGGCGCTGCAGTATGTGGAGGTCTGTCAGGTCATGGAACCAAGTTGGCTGCAGCAGGAAATCTGTGATACTCTGCGAACGGGTTGGGCCCGCTGTCATAAAAATGCGGAGTCTGCATTCGGCATCGAACAAAAGAAGGAGCGCTTATAATGGAAGCCAATCTTTTCAAAGCCCTGCGAATGGAGCAAAATGAGATCGTGATGTGCCGCTTTCTGGCGAACCTGTTGGATCCCAAGGGATGGCACGGACGCGAAACAAAATTTTTAGAGTCTTTTTTAAAGAAGTTTAGCAATTTTAAAGGTATCAAAAAAGAAGAACTGCAGTTGGAGAAAACCTGTGTCATGACGGAATATCTCATTGACAATGGCCGGAGAATTGACATCATGCTTCAAAACCCCGCGTTTTCCATTCTTATCGAGGCCAAAATCAACGCCGGTGACCAGCAGAGCCAGTGCTATGACTATTGGCCCTACGCCAGGAACGCCCAGCTGATCTAACTGACCAAAAACGGGCAGCCCCCCTCCAAATGGAGCAGAACCGCAAAGGATGGAAAAGGGGACGAAATGCCAGTGAAGGAAATTCGCTGCATTTCATGGGAGGATCTCTGTGAATGGCTGGAAGAACAACCTGAAATCTTGGAACAGGTGAGACAGTACATAACGGCTATCCGGTCTTTTTTGCCCAAATCCAAAAAAATACAGCCAGACTGCGGTTTGGTACGCGATGTGCTGGAAATGTTCCGGCACGAAATGGGCCAAGGGATCGCGAAACGCTATGGACTGGAGGAACTGCATCACTCTTATAAGTCTTATCAGGACTGGCAGAATCAGGGCCTCTCTCCCTTTTACCTTTCGTGTTGATGAAAGTCTGGTTTCTTAGTTTTTCGTCAGAA
>CANPPM010000281.1 GCA_947575935.1 uncultured Butyricicoccus sp.
AAAGATTCAAAAATAGATACGTACATTTTCCGCGCTTCCAGTTTAGCGATTTGCTCCTGATAATCATGAATACGCTGACCGCCTGTTGTAATCTCAAGTCCGCGGAATAATAGATCGAATGAAAGCGCATATTTGGGATTCTCCGGATCGTCCATTGCATAAAACGGACGCTTTGCAGAGGGAAAATGGGTTACAAAGCAGAATTCACTGCCGTGCTCCTCCTTCGCCCAATTGCAGATCATGACTTCTTCATCTGGGTTCAGATCATAGCGGTTTTTAGACTTGTGACCAAACTTGTCCAACATAAGCTGCTTGGCTTCGTCAAAGGTGACCGTCGGAATCTCCCCTATCTCGGGCAAATCTGCTTTCAGTAATGCAAGCTCGGGTGCAACATGCTCTTTCAAATACCCCATTAAGAAACGAAGCATGCCAGCCTCCATTTCCATGACCTCAAACATGGAGTTAATATAGGCCATTTCAAAATCCAGGCCGATATACTCGTTCAAATGACGTGAGCTATTATGACGCTCTGCACGATATACGCTGCCAATTTCAAAAACCCGGCCAAAGATACCTGCCGTGTATTGCTTATAGAACTGCGGAGATTGTGCCAAATAGGCTGGGCGGCCAAAATAATCCAGCTTGAACAAGCTTGCGCCGCCTTCGGCGCCTGCCGTAACGATCTTAGGCGTATGAATATGGGTAAATCCTTGCGAGATCATATATTCTGCAAAACCATCTGCAATAGCGCCCTGCACGCGGAAGACTGCTTGCTTAATCGGATGGCGCAGCGTCACTGGACGCAAAGGAAGGTCAACATCGAGTGTCAGCCCCATATATTTTTTGCCGAGTGGGACAGGGAGCTGCTCTGCCGGCTTTGCAAGCAGTTGGATCGATTGTAATACAATCTCAAAACCGTGTTCTGCACGCGGCTCCTCATGCACCGTACCCGATATCTCGACAACCATACCGTCCTTCAGATCCGATTTTGTCAGTCCGGAAACCTCGCCCTTCATCATACACTGAATCAAACCGCGGTTGACGCGCACCACAACAAATGCAAAATCTGACATATCACGTACTCGGTGTACCGTACCGCGCAGAGTGATTGACCGGCCAATGGACGCAGCCGCCTGCTCGACGGCATCTACATATTGCTTTGGATTAGAGATAAATTCCATAATGACTGCCTCTCTATGCTGTTTTTAAAAATACAAATCAACTACTATATTATAGCAGATATTTATCTAAATTCAAGGCTTATTTCAGGATTTTAGGAGAAAAATACAGCTCAAACTCATTTTTATTTTATATCCCTTTCTGACTGCGGTATATGTTCCCTACCGCCCTTACTGTTAATAATGCTGGAACGCCTTCAGGTAGCACCGGCAGAGGCCTATCTTTCCACAGCCGAAAACAGAGCGGCTCCAAACAAAATGACATTTTAAGTCCATTATCGAGATTGTTTAAGGCTTTGTCTTGCGCATGATACAAAATCGTGCTATATTATGGATAGCTTTGCTGCTTTACAGGCATACTGTCAGCAGCAGAAAGGAGAAATAAACTATGCACTGCCAACGAACCTCATGCACGAGCTGCAGCAGAGACTCTTGCTGTACGGGCTGCAGTCAGCCAAAGGAGCTTTTTCTCCGCCGGCAGGAAGCCGACTTTTTGCTCCGCTTCGCCGAACTCCCTTTTTTGCCTGCGGCGCGTTTTATGCTGCGCCGTTTTGGTGAATCCTCCCGAGATGGAGACTGCCTTTCCCCCGTTTTTCTACAGACACCTTGCGACACTTTGGAAGTGATCCACACGACGGCATCCATATTGACGCGCCTGGCTTCTCTGGGACTGATCTCAATCAGCTATACCGAGCCGCTTGGACACTTTAACTACGCAGAATATGTAAACTCGGATGCTTTCTTGGAATTCTCTGCACAAGCAGAGAGCTTTACAGTTCCTGAAATTGAATATGGCAGTATGGCGCTCACTGCATTGGGACAGGAAGCGATTGACGATCTGGAGCTAACTGTACTACCACGTGCAATAATATAATCTGAGAAAATGCGAAACTTTCTATTTTCTCTATTTTGTAATCAGTTGTTTATCTATTCTTCGTTACTTTTTTAATTTTTACAAAGCTTGCACAAAGTTTTTATAAGAATTTTGTTGCTATTTTTTCTCTCTAAATTATTTGTGTAAAAAAGCCGTCCGTTTTCTCATGTCGGGCGGCTTTTTGCGTAAAGAAGTAGCTGTAATTAAAAATTGGGAGGCATAGGCTGTAAAAAGCTTGATATCACAGCTTTTAAGGAAAGAAACCTATATATGAAGATTTATAAAAATTCTAAAAGCATTTATATTGGATATCGTTTTTCAAGTATCCTGATCACCTCTGCAACTGCACTGTGTTCATGATCACAAACGACCTCTCTTGCAGATTCCAAAACACATTTCTCACTGTTTTCCGGTGCAAATGCGTAAAATCGTTTTACCATAGACAAATCATTTGCACTGTCCCCGGCCACATAAACATGTTCCGGCATGACCCCACACAGCTGCGCTACTTGCGCCACAGCGTCCCCCTTTGTCGCATTGGCAGCAGTTACCTCACAAAAAATAGGCATTGCAGAGGCAGTTGAAAACCGATTTGCAAATGCAGCCAACCGTGTTTGCAGCTGCGCAATTTTGTCGGGTTCCCCAGTCAGATTAAGTTTGCTCCATTGTGTGCATTCTGGAAGTTCATCCAATGAACGGCGTGGAGGATGGATCCCCAAAATACGGAAATGATGTTGTGTCATAGGATGATCCTGCAAAATAAATGCCTTTTCCTTTACATAAATTTCAATCCCAACCTCTGGATAAACTTCCTTGGCAGCTTTCAACAAGGCAGGCGTTTCTTCTGGCAGGGCGTTATGGCAAAGCAGCGACCCATCCGGGGCATACACCAATGCGCCGTTTAGGCAAATATAAGGTGCATTCACGGAAATATCATTGAAATACATCCGCGTCACCTCAACGGCGCGGCCAGTTGCGATGCAAAAGCGTCCTCCCTGCTCCATAAACCAGTGAAGCGCTTCCCGATTTTCGCGGCTGATCAAACGGTTGCTGTTCAGCAGCGTTCCATCCATATCACTTGCTAAAAGTACATTTTTAAAACGACTCATGTCATCTTCTCCAGCTTTCTAAGGATCTCGATGAAATATGACGGAAGCGGCGCGTCAAATTGCATTTGCGCTCCCGTTTCCGGATGGGCTAACGTAAGATGCGCCGCATGCAGACATTGTCCTCCAATTTCAGAAAAACGATCTTTTTTTGCTCCATAAAGCGGATCACCGATAATAGGATGGCCAGACGCCGCCATATGAACCCGGATCTGGTGTGTGCGTCCTGTCTCCAATTGAAACGCCATGTGAGAATATCCGGAATAAACTGCCAGCGTTCGGTAATGGGTAACTGCCTCTCGCCCGCCAGAACTTACCGCCATTCGTTTGCGGTCAGTTTGATGCCGTGCAATCGGCAAATCGATCGTGCCTTCCGGCTCTCGGAAAGCCCCAATCACAACAGCCTCGTATTCACGCCGGATCTCATGCCTTTGAATTTGTGCGGACAGATGCTGGTGCGCCGCATCATTTTTTGCAACAACCAGCAAACCGGAGGTATCTTTGTCAATGCGGTGTACAATCCCTGGCCGTAATTCCCCGTTGATACCAGACAAACGACCGCCACAATGATGCATCAGGGCGTTGACCAACGTACCATGCCAATTTCCGGGCGCTGGATGAACGACCATACCGCGCGCTTTATTGATTACAATTACCGAATCATCTTCATAAACAATATCGAGCGGCAGATTTTCTGGTGTTAAG
>CANPPM010000282.1 GCA_947575935.1 uncultured Butyricicoccus sp.
GCAGGCAGCCGACCGGACAGGCCGCCCTTGGAATCCCTGAAACCGCTCCCCAACAAAAGGAATCCCGGATAAAAGAGCATCCCCCGGAACGATGGAAACATCGTTCCGGGGGATGCTTTCTGTACCGGCGAGCCGCCCGCCGTCATCATCCGCAAAAAACATCCACCTCTCACGCCTGGATATCAACAGCGGCATCCGCAGCAGGCGCCGTACCTGCCGCCGCCTGCGCAGTATACTGCTGCGCCGCCATTTCAGGCGTCGTGCCAAAGGAGGTATTCAACTGCTGCAACTGCTGCTGCAGTTCCATCCGCGTCTGCTGCAGCTGGTCCTGCAACCGGTTTTCAATCTCGCATTCCCGCAGATAACCATGTTCCCGAATGCCGCGCATTGTCTTCCTGCGGCACAGCTCACGCTTTAACCGCAGCGCCTTTTGCTTTTCCCGACGCTGTGCAGCCTTCGCACGCTGCGCTTCCGTCAGCTGATCCTGCTGCAGCTCCCTTTTTTTCCGTCCGGCGCGGTTGACCGCCTTCTGCAGCGACTGGATGGTCGCACGGATCCTAGCCGCATTGTCAGGGTCCTGCCGCAGCGCGGCCTGGCACTGCAGAATCTTCCGCCGTGCATAACCCGCCGCAGCGCTGGCCTGCGCCTGCGTCCTCGCCTTGGACAGGCGCGCGTATGCCTCCATCGGCATATCCCCATACCGCGTATTTTTTGGCAGCTTGAAACGCTCCCTCTGCTCTTCGGCACGCTCTTTTGCCTCTTTCATCATTTCGGCAAGACTCTTCGCCTCGTCTGCTTCGGCTGAATACGCATCCTCTGCGCGTTTTACCGCATCCTCCCAGACCGCTGCCGCCTGCTGTGCGGCCTGCTTCATATCCTGCGGCGGCTGCACAGACGCCTCGTCCTGCTTCTCCTGCCGTGCGGTGGCTGCAAGGCGTGCAGCCTGCATATCCTGCGCTGCCTGACGTACCGCGCTGTCGGCAGTCATTTTGAGATCGACCATTCCTGTCACCCTCCTGCTTCCCTGCAAAATCTCAATGGGCCTTGGCACTCTTTGAAAAATGAAGATATGGCCAAAATGAAAAGAACCGCCGTTTGCCGCCTGGACATATGAACAATCTTCAAACGAGCCCTTATCTGCAATCCGTGATCATGCATTTATAGTATATTATATCACAACGGCCCGTCATTGTCAGCCACATCCCATAATTTTCAGCAATTTGCCGGTTCGATTTGGAGATTCTCACAAATCAATCCGAACCGCCCCGGGGACAACCAGCCCATTCAAAACATATTTCTTAAAACACATTCCCAAAACATTCTCCAAAAATTGTATTCTCGTGCTTTAATCACAAGTTTTTACCCTTTCCCGCGCCCAAATTACAGATACTTTCACGAATTTTCAAACATTACACAGGTTTCGCATTTCGTCTTCCGTTTTGTGGAAATTGCTGCCCTTCCGCCAGAATACTTTGTCTGGAAAGAGCAGTTTCCGCGCTTGCGTTTCGGCATAGCGTATGGTAAAATATAAATGCAGCTCTAGGAAAGCGTTTTGGGATGCAAAACGGCGCGATAGAAGCAAAAGCAATATTGGGAAGAGGTCGTTATGAGCAAAGAACAAAAAATCTTGATTGTTGATGATTCAGAAATGAATCGCGCCATCCTGACGGATATTTTAGGCGGCGAATATGAGATCATCGAGGCCGAGAACGGCGTAGAGGGTGTGGCAAACATCCAGAAATATGGAACCGAAATTGAGCTGGTCCTGTTAGATGTCGTCATGCCCCTGATGGACGGCTTTGGCGTCCTTGATATGATGCACAAACACCAGTGGATTGAAGATATCCCGGTCATCATGATCTCCTCTGAAAGCGGCTCTGCTTTTGTCGAGCGCGCATATGAAATGGGCGTCAGCGATTTTATCAGCCGTCCTTTTGATGCGCTGGTGGTCCACCGCCGCGTGGTCAATAACATACTGCTGTACGCCAAGCAGAAAAAGCTGATCAGCATGGTAGCCGATCAGCTCTATGAAAACGAACGGCAGAGCAACCTGATGATTGATATCCTCAGCCATATCGTGGAGTTCCGCAACGGCGAGAGCGGCCAGCACGTACGCCACGTGCACATACTGACCGAGCTGTTGTTGACCAACCTGGTGCAGCGGACCGACCAATACCCCCTTTCCCACCAGGATATCTGCATCATCTCGACCGCCTCTGCACTGCACGATATCGGCAAGATCTCAATTGATGAAGCCATTCTGAACAAACCGGGCAAACTGACCGATGAAGAATTCACCATTATGAAAAGCCATTCGCGTATCGGCGCAGACATGTTGGAGGGCCTTTCCGCGTATCAGGACGAGCCGCTGGTCAAAACGGCCTATCAAATCTGCCGGTGGCACCACGAGCGCTACGACGGGCGCGGCTATCCGGACGGCCTTAAGGGAGAGGATATCCCGATCTCCGCACAGATCGTCGCACTGGCCGACGTTTATGACGCCCTGACCAGCGAACGTGTTTATAAAAAGGCGTTCTCGCACGAGACCGCAGTTGAGATGATCGTTGCCGGGCAGTGCGGCACATTTAACCCGCTGCTGCTCGAATGCCTGACCGACGTCGCCCCGCGCCTGCAGGAGGAGCTTCATAAAGAATCCGCCGACCGGAACAGCACCGAGGACGTCAACAACCTCACCCGTGAGATGATGCGCACAGACGAACTGACCGTCTCCGGCCGCACGCTCCAGCTGCTCGAGCGCGAACGCGAAAAATACTCTTTCTTCGCTACAATGAGCCAAGAAATCCAGTTTGAATACAATACCTCCCCCCCGATGCTGACCCTTTCGCCTTGGGGCGCCGAGCGCCTGCAGATCAGCGAGCTGGTCATGGATCCAGCAAATGACGCCCGCATCATGCAGCTGCTTGGGCGCAAGGTCTGGGACGATGTCGTCCGGATGCTGCGCGAAACCGATCCCGACCGGCCGGTTGTACAGTATGATTTCAAGCTACACGTGGACGGCGAGGCACGCTGGCACCGCGTTATCGCCCGCGCGATGTGGTCCCCCGACGAACCGCGCGAATATCAGGGCGCAATCGGCAAGGCCATTGATATCCATGACTCCCGCCTTCGTTTGGAGGATCTTGAGCGCGCAGCTACCCACGACGCCCTGACAGGCCTGCTTAACCATGCCAGCGCGAAAAAACTAATCGACGACCGGCTGGATGACCACCGTCATCACTACGCACTAGTCATGTTCGATCTTGACCATTTCAAATCGGCCAACGACACATACGGACACATGTTCGGCGACAAGGTGCTGGGACATATGGCGGAAAAACTCAAACAGAGCGTACGTGACAGCGATATCGCAGCCCGCGTCGGCGGGGATGAATTCCTCTTTTTCGTCCGATATGAGGAGGAGGTCGAACCCATCATCGGTCGTATTTTCCGCGCGCTGATCGGGCAGTATGAGGAATTCACAATCTCGGTGAGCATGGGCGTAGCCTGCACTGACGCCGTCGGCCGGGATTATGACGACCTGTTTCGGGCGGCTGATCAAGCGCTGTATGCAGTTAAGCGCTCGGGGCGCGGGCAATACCGGTTCTATGACGACTCCATGAGTCAGATGCTTTCCGTGATATCCCCTATTGACAAAACGGGTGATATCGTGGAAAATAAGTAATAGGAAGCAAGCGGTATTGCCGCGATGCTATTGAGTGAAGTGAGGAGTGTGCACGAATGACACTGCAGGAATGTTATGCCGCAATGGGCGGAAATTTTGACGACGCGATCGGCCGTCTGCGCAGCGAAAAACTGGTTGAAAAATTTGTTCTTAAATTTCTAA
>CANPPM010000283.1 GCA_947575935.1 uncultured Butyricicoccus sp.
TTCCTGGATGGGGAAGTACAGTATGCAAACGCGGTTGCGGATCAGGCGGTTTTGTGCATGGAAGCGATCATGTCCAAATTCCCGGATGGCGTCGCTATTATCTGCACCAACAATGACGATATGGCGATTGCGGCGGCACGGACTGCAAGCATGAATCCCAACTATGCAAATACGATTTTCCTCGGCTTTGACGGTCAGATTTCTGCCTGTGAAGCAGTTGTCAGCGGTGAGCTGACTATGACTGCCGCGCAGAATAACTTTGACATCGGCTACAAAGCGGTAGAGACCATGGTACAGCACCTGCAGGGCGAGTCGGTCGAAGCGTTTGTCGATACCGGCACGGAGATCATCACCGCTGAAAATGCGCAGGCGCGCATCGACCGCATGAGCGGTTATCTGAAGTAATAATAATCTGTTCAAGGCGTTTGGCCTCGGATGGATTACCGGAGGGGGCTTTGCCCCTTCCGGCTGCCCCCGGAAGTGGTTTTTCTCTTTTGTGCCGGCCGTACAGAGCCGGCCGGCACATTCTCTTTTTCATCTTTCTCCAAATCATCGCTTCTCACTTCTCGTATTCTCCCTTATTTTTTCCACGCACGGGGGCAGTTGTTTTTTTAAGTCGTTATAAACGGATGTTTTTTCGTTGTCATCTCACAGAATCTGCAAAAAGGAGCTGGAAATTTTATGAAAGTTGGCATTATTGGCGCAGGGCGTATCGGCAAAGTACACGCCAAAAATATCTCGATGTTTGTTCCCGCGCTGGAGATCAAGACCATTGCGGATCCGTTCATGAACGCCGAAACCGAGGCGTTCGCCAAGCAGTACGGCATCCCGAACACGACAAAGGACGCCAATGAAATCCTGAACGATCCGGAAATCGAGGCCGTTCTGATCTGTTCTTCTACGGATACCCATTCTAAGTATATTATCGAGGCTGCGCATGCGGGCAAACATATTTTCTGTGAAAAGCCCATAGATTATGATCTGAAAAAGGTTCACGAGGCGATTGATGCTGCGAAGCAGGCGGGCGTCAAGCTTCAGATCGGTTTCTGCCGCCGGTTTGACCACAACCATCGCGCCGTATATGATCTGGTGCGTGCGGGTAAGGTCGGCAAGGTCAACATTATTAAGATTTCCTCCCGCGATCCGGAGCCGCCCCCGGTCTCCTATGTCAAGGTTTCTGGCGGTATCTTCTATGATATGATGATTCATGATTTTGATATGGCGCGGTTCCTTGCGGGCTCCGAGGTGACAGAGGTGCATGCGGTTGGCTCGGTTCTGGTGGATCCGGCTATCGGCGAAGCGGGCGATGTGGACACCGCGCTGGTTACGCTGAAATTTGCCAGCGGCGCAATCGGCGTGATTGACAACAGCCGTAAAGCCGTATATGGTTATGATCAGAGGGTTGAGGTCTTCGGCTCGGAGGGCTGTGCGCAGAACGAGAATGACATCCCGCATACTGCCGTTCTTTCTACTGCTGACGGTACGACCTACGGCACTGCGTATCAGGTGATGTGGGACCGCTATACCGGTGCGTTTGTCAGTGAAATGCAGGCGTTTGCCGATGCGGTAGCAAACGATAAGGAAACGCCGGTCACCGGCGAAGATGGGCTGTATCCGGTCCTGATGGCGGCAGCTGCCACCAAATCCCTGCAGGAAGGCCGCCCCGTAAAAATTTCGGAGGTAGAATAAAATGGCACTGAGAAAATGCGCTTGCATCGACACCCTGTATACCGAGCTGGAATGGCTTGACCGTTTTCAGGCGGCTAAGGACGATGGTTTTGAGGCGGTTGAGTTCTGGGATTGGAGGATCCGTGACCTGGACGCGACGCGTGAGGCGGCTGAAAAAGCCGGCATCGCGATCTCCGGCTTTAACGGCGACGCGGACTATTCTTTGGTGGATCCGACGCACAAGGAAAAGTATTTGGAAGAGCTGAAGCGGTCCATTGCAGCAGCAAAGAAGGTCGGCGCTTCCAGCGTCACCATCCATTCAAACGCGCTGGGGGAGGGCGGCATTGTAGTCGATTCTTATGACGGACTGTCGCACACGGTCAAACTGTGCGCGATGTATGATACGCTGCTTGCATGCGCAGAGATTGCCGAGGCAGAAGGCGTCAATCTCAACCTGGAAGCGCTTAACATCACCACCGACCATGTCGGTAATTTCCTGGCTACTACCCAGATGGGTGCGGAAATCTGCCGTTTGATCGACTCGCCGCGGCTGAAGCTGCTGTATGATGTGTACCATATGCAGATTAACGAGGGCTGCATCTGCGATACGATTTCCAAATATGGCGACCAGTTCGGGCATATTCACATTGCGGATGCGCCGGGCCGCCACGAGCCGGGGACGGGGGAGATCAATTATAAAAAAGTGATCCGCCACCTGGAAGCTTGTGGGTACACGGGGCGCATCGGGTATGAACTTTTCCCGGCTGCCGGTACCAAGACTGCGGTACAGGCAATTATGGAGCACTGCTAAACAAAAGACGACGCTGTCTGCTGTGTACAAAATTTTTTGCATCAATTTGTGCAATTTGACATCCGTGCATGTTCTGCAGCCGATGGAAAGCATTCAATTCTGTGCCGCAAAAGTAGCGCAGCGTCCTCGTTTTGTTGAAATTTTGCATCTGGAAAGGACGTGCTTTCTGAGTCGTGCATTTTTGTGCATTTTGAATAAAAACCATTTGAAAAAGCATTCGTTTTCCGTTTTGATATGGGATTGCACGAGAAATGCACAGTGCACGGGCAGAAAGCACAAAGAAATGCAAATTTCAAGCGGTGAAATGTACAAAACATGTTGGCGCAAAATGGGCAGTTTTCATGGAATCTCCGTGAGGTATTGACGAAACGTCGGAAATTCATTATGATATATACGTAAGCCCAAACCGTGCATCTGCACGGTTTGGAATCCACTTTATTCCGGGCGAAGTGAGAAGCGCTCTGGGAGAAGAAAAAGAGAGGTATATGTTATGAAGAAGATTCTTGCAATGCTGCTCGCAGGTATGATGGTCATGAGCCTTGCAGCCTGCGGCGGTAACGGCGGCGACTCGGGTTCCAACAGCCAGGCTGACGCTGGCAACAATGCCCCGGCAGACAGCGGCACCAGCACCCCGGCTGACAGCGGCACCAGCACCCCGGCTGACAGCGGTTCAGGCGATGGCAACTACAACATTGACGTCATCCTCAAGACCACTGCTTCCGAGTATTGGGGTTATGTACAGGCCGGTGCAAACGCATACAGCGCTGACAACCCGAATGTCAATGTTGAGGTAAAGGGCGCGACCTCCGAGACTGCTTATGACGAGCAGCAGAACATGATCGAGACCGACCTCAACTCCGGCGCATATGACGGCTTTGTCATTGCTCCGCTGCAGGCTGACATTGTTTCCAACCTGATTGCAAATGCTTCCGCTCCGATCGTTGCGGTTGACACCAACATCCCCTCCGATAAGGTTCTGTCCTTTGTCGGCACTTCCAACGAAGATGCTGCATACATGGGCGGCGAAGAAGCTGTAGCAGCTGCAAAGGCTGCTGGCTGGTCTGAAATCAAGGCGATTGCAATTTCCGGCGTACAAGGCGACGGCACGGCGACTGCCCGTCTGACCGGTTACCAGAATGGTGTAAACGCTGCTGGCGGCGAGTTCCTTGAGGGCGAGATCCAGTACGCTGACGCAGTTGCTGATAAGGCTGTTACCTGCATGGAAGCTGTTATGCAGAACCATCCGGAAGGCATTGCTATCATCTGCTGCAACAACGATGATATGGCAATGGCTGCTGCACGCGCTGCAAAGGGCAACGCTGCATATGCAAACACCATTTTTGTTGGCTTTGACGGCATCCAGTC
>CANPPM010000284.1 GCA_947575935.1 uncultured Butyricicoccus sp.
ATGAGTGAGCTGATCGATACCGGAGAAAACGGTTATATTTATCAGCCGCGGGATGTGGAACAGCTGGCAAAATATTTGGTACGGCTGGCGAACGATGATCAAATGCGGCATCAGTTTGCGGCGCGTCTGTTGGAAAAGGCGTCAAATGAATTTTCTATGGCGCATATGTGCCGGCGTCAGGAGGAAAATTATACCCGTATCATTGAGCGTTTTCGACGTCCGGTATCGGCAAAAGATGGTATCGTAATCTGCGGCGCCTATGGAAAAGGGAATGCGGGCGATGATGCTATTCTAAAGGCGATTGTACAGGAAATGCGCGCGCTGGATCGGGATCGCCCTATCTGGGTCATGTCCCGTCGGCCTAAGGAAACTCGCTTGGATTACCGTACGGGAGCTATTTATACGTTTAATTTTCCAGGAGTGCTTCGGCGGTTCAAACAGGCGGCGCTATATATCAATGGCGGCGGGAATTTAATGCAGGATGTGACTTCTACGAGAAGCCTGCAGTATTATTTGTATACCCTGAGTGCAGCCAAACGGCTTGGTTGTGCTGTGATGATGTATGGTTGTGGGATTGGCCCGATTGAGCGCCCATACAACCGGAAACGCACGACAAAAGTGCTCAATCAGTCGGTTGATCTCATTACTCTGCGTGATGATTTGTCACAGGGTGAATTGGAACGGATGGGAATTACCAGGCCAGAGGTCAGGCGGTCGGCCGATCCGACCATTATTCTGACTCCTGCGTCAAAGGAAGTTATAGATCTGGCAATGGAGGGCTGCGGTATTCCAGCAGATGGAACTTATATTGGTTTTGGGCTGCGCAGCTGGAAGGGGCTGGATGCGGTGATTGGAGAAATTGCAGCGGCGGCTAATTATGCTTATGAAAGGCATGGATTAATACCTGTTTTTGTGCCTATTGAGTTTCCGAGTGATTTGGTACCGGCCGAGCGTGTTGCAGCGCTGCTGCATTGTCCGCATTATCTGGTCAAAACCCGTCAGCCGATTGAAGTGACAATCGGTATGCTGGCGCGGATGAAAACTGTAGTTGGCATTCGGCTGCATTCGTTGATGTTTTCAGCTGGGCAGGGCGTGCCGGTAATTGGCTTGTCCTATGATCCCAAGGTTGACGGGTTTTTGGAGTTCATTGGCAGCCGTACCTGTATCCCATTGACGGAGGCTACGGAGAGGAAGCTGTGTCCACTAATTGACGAATGCGTTTCTGGTGCGCTTGACTTGCGTGTACAGCGCATGGCCCGGCTGCTGACCGAACGTGAGAGTCAGAATTCCAAGGGGGCTCAAGAATTGCTGCATCATATTGCTGCGAAATATGGAAAGGAGACCGACCGTCATGAAAAATAAGATCGTCTGCTTGTCAACCACCAACTTCCATCCGCTGCCGACACGCAAGCAGAATGTGATGACCCGGCTGCGTAATGCAGAGATTCTTTATTTTGACCCGCCGGTTTCGTATATTGCGCCGCTTAAAGATCGGCGTTGTGTAAGGAGGCTGTTCTCCCGTTGGAAGAAAGCGGACCAACCACAGGGAAATCTGACTGTGTATGGATTGCCGCCGGTGTTTCCCTTTTTCAATCAGCATCGCTGGATCAACCGTTTGAATCAAAAGCGGCAGGCCCGTTTTATACGGAAAAAAATGCGTGCACACGGCTTTGGGGCGGATACTGTTCTTTGGTGCTATTCTCCGTCCTCTTGTGATATTGTGCAGTATGTGCCGCACAGGAGTTTGGTATATGACTGTGTGGACCGGCATTCTGCGTATAAAGGACACATTAACGCTGCCGTTGTAGATGAGATGGAGCGTGAACTTGCCAGCGCGGCCGATATGGTATTTTCGACAGCGGTTGGATTGCACGAAACGTTGCAGGGCTACAATGAAAATGCTGAAATGATTCCGAATGGAGCAGCTTTTGAGGTTTTTTCCCGTGTCCAGACGGAGCGGCAGGGCTTACTCTGCCCGGATCCTTTGAAGCGGTTGTCGCATCCGATTTATGGATTTGTCGGTATGCTCCAGGAGTGTATTGATTATGATCTGATGGAAGCGCTCGCAAAAGCGCAGCCGAATGCTACGATTTTTTTGATTGGACGTGCATTGCCTGGCGTCAATCTGGACCGTTTGACAAAATACCCCAATATTATTTTTCATGGACTTGTTCCACAGGCCGAGCTGCCGGCATTTATTGCACAGTTTGATGTTTGTTTGAATGTATTTCGTGCCGGCGCACTTTCTAAGGATGTATCACCGCTCAAGTTTTACGAGTATCTTGCTACTGGCAAGCCTGTTGTTTCTACCCGTGAGCCCCTGCAGGTATCCGACTTTGCGGATGTGGTTTATATTGCTGACAGTGAGCCTGAATTTCTTGCATGTTGTGAAGAGGCGGCTGCGGAAAATGATCCGGACAAGGTAAAAAAGCGTCTGACCTATGGCAGGGCTTGTTCGTGGGGAGAGCGTGTCTGCCAGATGGAAATGAAATTATATGCGCGCGGTGTTCTTAAGGAGCGCTGATCCTGCGCTGGCAGAAGCTACGACAATTTCCGAAAAATGACGCAGAGGTTTGTACATTCGTACGATTTTAAGAAAAGCAGGCGGAAGCCCTTGCAACCTGAAAAAAAAACGGCTAAAATAAAAGTGTCATTGGGCGTATTTTGCAATTTCGAGACCGTCGGTTTATGGCTGCTGCCAATCAAAGCGCTTTGGGATTCACGATAGGGGGCTGCGCTGTTAGACTGCTTGCCCAAGGGGAGTCCTGGCAGGCTGCGTCATGGGCTGGGGCTATATTTTTTCGGAAAAAGGGGAGGCAGTGTTCAGATGCGACAGAAAAGACTGGCAGGCGTCTCTGCATACAAACGAAAAAATATGTTGGTAAATTCCTGTATGGGGATTTTTGCAGGCATTTTTGCACCCTGAGTGCATAAGACAGGACGTTTTGCGTCCTGTTTATTTTTTGGCAGGAGGAAACAGTATGAAAAAGGTTTGCGTTGTAATGGGTTCTGACAGCGATTTGAAAGTGATGGAAGCGTGTATCAGCCGTTTGCGTTTCTTTGACATTCCATTTGAAGTGCGCATTATTTCAGCACACCGTACCCCGGCAGCGGCTGAACAGCTTGCAAAGGGGGCGGTAGAAGCTGGGTTCGGCGTCATCGTTGCAGCGGCGGGTAAAGCGGCGCATCTGGGGGGCGTATTGGCCGCGTATACAACACTTCCGGTCATTGGTGTGCCGATGGGGACTTCCGTGATGGGGGGGCTAGATAGTCTTCTTTCAATAGTACAGATGCCAAAGGGGATTCCGGTTGCTTCGGTTGCAATTGATGGTGCGGAGAATGCGGCAATTCTTGCCGCACAGATTTTGGCTGTTTCAGATCCGGCGTTGGCTGGCAGGGTCGCGGCTTTTAAAGCGCAGATGGCGGATGAGGTCGCCACAAAGGATGCCAGTGTCCGGGCAAGATTTTTAGAGTGAGTTTTTAAAGATTTTCTTTGGGTTGGGCCTGGACAAGCTGAAAACAAGCCTTGGAGGGTCTATGAAGAGTATGTACTGTGTGCATTGTTCAGCAAAGTTCATTATTTAAAGAATTGCGGAATGTTTTTTGATATTTATAGAGGAGGATGACATGATGGAGAAAAAGGAACAGCTTTATGAGGGAAAAGCAAAAAAGGTTTTTGCAACCGATGATCCGGAAATTGTGATCGTAGAGTATAAGGATGATGCGACTGCGTTCAACGGCGAGAAAAAGGGCACTATTACGGGAAAGGGCGCCATTAACAACCGTATGAGCAACCATGTGTTTCAACTGGTGGAAAAAGCAGGCGTACCGACCCATTTGATT
>CANPPM010000285.1 GCA_947575935.1 uncultured Butyricicoccus sp.
GCACGCTTCGGCGGCATGGCGAAAACCGGCGCGGCAATGACCGTAATGGGGAGCCAGATTGCCGATGCGGCACTCGCCCCGGTCGCGGCAACCTTCGAGACACAGCGGGCGCTTGGTGAGCTGTCTTCCCTTGGCGTGCAGGATTTGGACGCGCTGGAATCTGCCGCCCGCAGCTTCTCAGACCAGTGGAGCGGCACTTCAAAGGCTGATTTTATAAGTGCCGCTTATGATATCAAAAGCGGTATCTCTTCTTTGAGCGATGAAGGGGTGGCCGAGTTTACCAGCCTTGCCGCGCTGACCGCCAAAGCAACCAAAGCCACAGCGGGTGAAATGACTTCACTTTTTGCCACAGGCTATGGTATCTATAAAGGGTATTATAGCGACCTGAGCGATATCGAATTTGGCGAAATGTTTTCGGCAGGAATCTCTGAAAGCGTGCGTGCATTTAAGACCAGCGGTTCCGGCATGGCGCAGGGCATCCAGACGCTCGGCGCGTCAGCCACAACCGCAAACGTACCCTTGGAAGAACAGCTTGCCATATTGGGTATGCTGCAAGCGACAATGAGCGGTTCGGAGGCTGGCACGAAATACAAAGCCTTTCTCCGTTCGGCGGCAAAGGGCGGTGAGGCATTAGGCCTTTCCTTCCTTGACGCAAATAATCAGCTTTTGTCCATGCCGGAGATCCTGGAAAAGCTGAGGGGAAAGTTCGGCGAGACCATGGACGCCGCCGAAAAAATGCAGCTGCAAACGGCTTTTGGAGATACGGAAGCAGTCGCTTTAATTGACCTCATGTATTCCAAAACCGGGGACTTACAAGATAATATTTTGAACCTCTATGATGCAATGGGACAGGGTACTGGCGTTGCAGAAAAGATGGCAGGCGCTATGCAGGAAACCGAACCGGAACGGTTTGAACGGCTGCAACAGCGCATTCATAATGTGGCAGAATCGATAGGCGGTTCCATGCTGCCTGCAATTAACGATTTCCTAAGTTTAGGAGAGCAGGTGCTGTCAAAGGTCGGCGCTTGGATCGAAGAGAATCAGGAGCTTGTCCGGGTAATCATGATGATTGTGCTGGGCATTGGCGGTTTCCTTACGATTGGGGGCGCGGCGCTTACGGTAATTGGCGGAATCGGGCTTGCATTTACACGGGCTGCTGCACTTGGAAAAAACTTTATTTCTGCAATCAAAGGGATACCAAAAACGCTGTCAACAATACGGACTTTTGCGGTGGGCGCAGGAGGCGCAGTTCGAACCGCATTCAGCGCAATCCGTTCAGGCGGAAGCGTGGCGGTATCTGCCATTCGGAGCATTGCAGGGCCGTTTGCCAGTGCGGTTGGCGGCATGGTTTCAAGCCTTGGCTCGCTTGCTGGGGCGCTTCTGGCAAATCCGATTACGTGGGTCGTTATCGGCATTGTTGCAGTAATTTCCGCATTGGTTCTTTTGTGGAATAAATGCGAGTGGTTTCGTGATGGTGTGACTGCACTGATCGGTACCGTCAAAGAGAAAATCAGTGCAGCGATTGACGTTATAAAGGGTATTTTGGGTGCAATCGGCAGTTGGTTTGGTTCAGCGCTGGAATCCGCAAAAGCGGTAGTTTCCGAAAAACTGAACAACATCCGGACGACCTTTGAAAGCAATGGCGGCGGCATCCGTGGTGCGGCTGCGGTTGCGATTGAAAGCGTAAAGAACATATTCAGCACAGGTTTTAGTTTCCTTGACAATTTGACAGGCGGCAGGCTGTCCGCAATCCGGGACAAGTTTTCTGAGAAATTGGCTCCGATTTCCGGCATGGTCGGTGCGGTTATGGATGCGGCAAAAACAACGGTTTCCCAGCAGCTTGACAGCATCCGCACCGCTTTTGAAAGCAACGGCGGCGGGCTTCGCGGAGCAGCAGCTGCGGGTCTTGCAGGCGTGAAAGCGGTATTCACTTCCGGCTTTAGTTTCCTTGACAACCTGACAGACGGTAAACTATCCGCAATCCGAGACAGGTTTTCTGAAAAATTGACGGCAGCGGGCAATGCGGTCAGCTCGGCGCTGGAATCGGTTCAGGCAGTTGTTTCCGAAAAGCTGAACCATATCCAGATGGTATACCAGAGCCATGGCGGCGGGCTTCAAGGTGCGGCAGCGGCAGCAATCGAGGGCGTGAAAAACATTTACAGTATGGGCTTTTCTGCGCTGGATGCTGCCACGGGCGGCAGGCTTTCCGAAATTCGGAATAAATTCTCGTCCGCAATGAGTGGGATTGTGCAGGGTGTCCGGCAAGGTTTTACGAATGTACGGACAGCGTTTTCAGTTGGTCTCAATAATATCCGCAATATGATTTCCGGAGCTGTAAACTGGTTTTTCCAGTCTGGCCAGCGGGTGGTGACAACCTTTGCAAATGGTATCCGTTCTGCCTTTGGGACTGCGGTTTCAGCGGTAAAAGGCGGCTTGCAAAATATTCGCAATATGCTTCCCTTTTCTGATGCAAAGGAAGGGCCGCTTTCAACCTTAACGCTTTCCGGGCAGCGCACTATGACGACCTATGCACACGGCCTGACGCTGGCGCAGAATGCTCCGGCAGAAGCAATAGAGCAAGGACTTACGCGAACACGCGCTGCATTGACCCGTGAGGAACCCAAGAAAATCAGTATTCGAAATTCCGATAAAGTACAGTCTGATGAAGACTCCAACAACGGCGAAAGCAGCGGCAAAAATGTGATTATTCAGAAGCTGCTTTTGCAGGTTGATCTAAAGAAAATTAAGGATTTGCAGCTGCTGTTAAATCTTTTGAAGGATGTCGAAGACTATGCCAGCAGCAACGGCGAAATGGGGCCGGACGATGATCCCGATGCCGCATTTGCCTTAGCATAAAGGAGGACGGCAATGATTTACGTTGAAGATGAACGAATCAAATTAAACGGGGTCGTCCTCCCGGGGCTTGTGAAAAGTATTGAAGTTACTGAAACCGCAAAAGTTGACGAGCAGGAAGTCGAGGGCAGCGCGGTCAAGCCCAAACAGGCCACCGGCTATGAAGACGCAAAGGTCAATATTGAACTGATTATTGACGACACGCAGACGCAAACCCGCTACGAACGATATGCCGTGCTGCGGGCGATCTTCCGGTCATCCGGGCAGACTGTCCCGCAGCCCATTCCAATTATCAGCGAGGATACAGCGGCGCATGGTATTGAAAAAGTGATTTTCAAGAAGCTCACACATAAGGGTGAAAATAAGAAATCACAGCTTTCAGTAAACATCGAATTATGGGAGTATATTCCGCAGACGATTACGGCGGTTTCTGCTTCCTCGGCTGCTGCATCAAAGAACTCCGGCAGCGAAACGGCAGATTCGTCCGACACACAAAGCACCCTAACCCCTGACTATCAAAAGTATCTGGAAACAAAACGCGGGAAATCGCCTGCTGTAGATGATGCAAAAAGTAAGGCGGCGCTTGAAACAGTTGCAAAAATGCCATTTTAGGAGGTGTCTTCCCTGAAAACGACAGAGCTTTATTATCCACAAGTCACGGCCCATGTAGGGCCGTACAGCTTTACACAAGGGATTGAGGTAGAAATCCACTCGGCAAAAATATCATATTTTGACTGGGCAAAAATCCGCTTTACCAAGCAGTATAAGCCAAAAATCAGTCTGAATCCCCAGTCCCTCTGCTTGATTGAAATGGGCTATAACGGCGTGCTGAATGAGGTCTTTACCGGCTATGCCGTCAGGCCATATGACAGAGGTACTTATGCCGATGAAATCACCATGAAAGATGAAATGATGCTTCTTGAAAGCACGATTATAAATGATGCTTCTTGAAAGCACGATTATAAATGATACTTTCATGGACACCACGC